>JBCCDL010000299.1:0-7082 GCA_039030815.1 Cyanobacteria bacterium P01_A01_bin.83
AAATTAGCAGCTCTATCGATAAATTTTGTGTATGCTGATATTTAGTTTCTTAGGAAAGCGATTGACTAAGATTTTTACAACAATAAAAGAGGAAAAATTCATGCATAAGTTAAATACTTCAAATCTACTTGTCGAAGAACTAGGCTTGACTAAAACTGATTTGACTAGACAAACAAAAGCTATCGATCTGCTGGCGCAAACTCAAATTTTAGGCGGTAACGGTGCAGAAGATCTGGGTGGTACACAAAGTGTAGGTACCGACAGTTATGACAGATTTTATGGAAAAGCTTTCATAAACCAAACTGAAATCACGGGCGCTCCTACTCAAACTAATTGGGGTGCTGAAGTCGGATTTGAGTTTAGATTTTAAATGACCTGACTTAGTTAACTATGTGATGGACACATGTATCTCTAATCGAGGTGGCGTATATAAGCTTTGGTCATTAATGCTCGAAGTTTATATAGAAGCAATCCGAAGGCTACGCGCAGCGTAATCGCGTTTCAATCGATTTGATCGATATTGCGCGTTCCGAAAATGTCAGACGATTGACTATCAGAGATTCATCTATATGTGTCCATCAATCGGAATTAGGGTCGAGATGTGCAAAAAAAATATAGATAGACCGATAAACATAAATAAATATAATTACCTGAAAGATGACAGTTAGAAATTGGAAATAATCATAATAATTTCTGAAGCATTTTCCATAGCTAATGTATTCTAAAATAAGCAAGCCTAAAAGTTAGAAAATAGTTTGATTTATCAACCTGTTTTTGGCTCGGTTCGTGCTTACTAATTTAAGCATGCCAGTAATTTAAAAAACGATTTTATAAAATTTGCTTCGATAGCAAAAAGAAGGAGAGCGACGATGAATATAAATGCCTTTGTAATTGCTAGCGTAGCTAGTATTGTCAGTGCGATTATTCCCAATCTAGCTCTGTCACAACCACAAACTAGCTCTGAAGGAATAAATCTCGAAGTGACTCCAGCGCAAAATACTAGGGAAAATAGTACTAGTGATCGCGCTGAAGAGAGCAGTCAAAACGAGCGAATCGAAGTTGACTCCGAAAAGATAAGTTCTGAAAACAACGGACGGTCAGAAACTTTTGAACTCGATCAAAACGAAGATGATTGTCATGTTAGCAGAACCAATCAATCTTCTAATGGTAAAACTTTAGAAGGTTACTGTGAATGGGACTGGAGATTTTAAGCTGCCGAAACTTCAAAATTGCTAGTTTATATCGCCCATCTCCCGATCAAGTTTTTGAGGACTTTCTTTGCCAGAAGAATAGCTTGCCAGTAGGATTTTGCGAATCAGTCTTAGAGACGATTGAGTTAATTAACCCATGTTTTAATTACCTTACCTATAATTTCCTGTTTGTACCAAGGAGTATTAGCAGCGGGAGACTTAAGATTATTGACACTGGCTGTCCAAGTTTGTTCTGGATTAAATAGAACTAGGTTTGCAGATTGTCCGATCGCAATCGCTTTTGGTTCTTGCTGTAAACACTGATGGGGACGACTGCTTAATGCCTGCCATAGTTCAATTGCCGTCCATTCTTCCGTAGCGACAAACTTTTGCCAGAGTAAAGGTAAAGCTAGCTCTAGACCGATTGCTCCTGGGGGTGCAAGAGCAAAGGCTACAGTTTTTTCTTCGTAGGTATAGGCATGGTGGTCGATCACGATCGCATCGATGATTCCCTGGCGTACACCTTCGGCTAAAGTATGGCGATCTGATTCGTTACCTAAAGGTGGTTCGATCCGCAGGTTGGGATTGTAGCTGCCGACTGCCTCGCTATTCCTAAGTAAATGCATCCAGGTAGTACTGGCGGTAACGTTAACTCCCCTTGTCTTCGCATCGGCGATTAATTCTACTCCCCGTTTGGTAGAAACTCTCATTAAATGAATCGGAACGGGTATTTCTGCTGCCATTTCTAACACTGCTGCGATCGCTGCTGCTTCTGAGTAGCTGGGATTACCTGCCATGCCGTAGCGAATCGAAATTTCACCTTCTCTTACCACACCATTACTGCCTAGTTCATTCTGATGTAAGGCGATCGCAATTGTCTTTGTCAGAGGTTGCACATATTCTAAAATTTGCTTGAGAATATCCAGATTGCCTAGATTATGACTGGTTGCAAAGCCGATAACTTCCGCCTCTAGTTCGCCCAAAGCATTCATCTTCCGTCGCTTGCAATTCCAGGCACTTCCCCAAAAATGTAGCTGAGGTAAATTTAGCTGGCTATCTGAGCTTAGATAATTGCTTTTTTGCTTAATAGCAGCCAAAGTCTCCACATTATCAATCATCGGCATAGTATCAGGTAAAATCCCTACCTGAGTAAAACCTCCTGCTGCTGCTGCTTGAGATAATTGTCCCAAAGTTTCTCTAGTCTCATATCCTGGTTCACCACTATGACTGTAAAGATCTGCTAGTCCCGTACCCAAAATTAAGCCTGATGGAGGAAAAACTGTGGCTTGTGCAGGATAGTCAGTGATCTTCTCAGCGAGCGCTTCAATTCTGCCCTTGATAATAAGGACATCGGCAAGTTGATCTCGTTGTTGAACTGGATCAATAATTCTAACGGTACGCAGCAGTTCCATTTTTGTTATAGCTTCTTGGCAAATACCTGTTGACATTATGTACTGCAAATAACCATAATAATAGTTTGTGTAAACTTTAGCTTTCAAATAAACTCTTGGCTAATGTTATCGTGATCGGAGCCCAATGGGGTGACGAAGGAAAAGGAAAAATAACCGATCTACTTAGTCGCTCGGCAGATGTTGTTGTTCGCTCTCAAGGCGGAGTCAACGCAGGGCACACAGTTGTGGTATCTGGGCAAACTTTTAAACTGCATTTAATTCCTTCTGGGATTTTATACCCCAATACGGAATGTATTATCGGTTCGGGGACAGTAATTGATCCTCAAGTGTTAATCGAAGAAATAGAGCAGCTAAAAGCTTTGGGGGTGACAGTAGATAATCTACATATATCTCAAACAGCTCACATAACCATGCCTTATCATCGTAAGATCGATCAGGCTTCGGAAGAAAGCCGCGGAGAATACAAAATTGGCACCACGGGTCGAGGAATTGGTCCTACCTATGCCGATAAATCTGAGCGGACTGGTATTCGGGTTTTGGATTTGATGAACCCAGAGCATCTGCGAAAACAGCTAGGCTGGACAATTAACTATAAAAACGCAATTTTAGAAAAGCTGTATAGTTTACCGCCTTTAGACTCGCAAAAAATAATTGACGAGTATCTAAAATACGCTGAGTTTTTAAAACCTTTTGTTATTGATAGTTCTCTGGAAATTTATAAAGCAGTAAGAGAGAAAAAAAATATTCTGTTTGAAGGGGCGCAAGGAACTTTACTAGATCTCGATCATGGTACTTATCCTTATGTTACTTCTTCAAATCCAATTGCAGGGGGAGCTTGTGTTGGGGCAGGAGTTGGTCCTACTACTATTGACAGAGTGATTGGGGTAGCTAAAGCTTATACTACTCGTGTCGGCGAGGGTCCTTTTCCCACTGAGCTTGAAGATGATGTGGGGCAGTTATTGGGAGATAAGGGAGCAGAATTTGGTACAACTACAGGTCGTCGCCGTCGTTGTGGCTGGTTTGATGCTGTCATTGGTCGCTATGCAGTAAGGATTAACGGCTTGGATTGTTTAGCAATTACCAAACTAGACGTTCTTGATGAGTTGGCAGAAATCAAAGTTTGCGTAGCTTATGAAATTGATGGTGAGATTTGTAATCATTTCCCAACTAACGCTAGTCAATTTGCTAACTGCAAGCCAGTATACAAAACTCTAACTGGATGGCAGCAACCTACTACAGGCTGTCGCTCTTTGACAGATTTACCAAAAAAAGCCTTGAATTATCTCAAGTATCTGGCAGAGATAATGAAAGTTCCTATTGCCATAGTTTCTGTTGGTCCTGGTCGCGATCAAACGATCATAGTTGAAGATCCCATCCACGGTCCTAAAAGAGCATTACTAGACGCTGATGGTGTCCCCGTTGAATAAACCTTGAATTATTTTGCAGGAGACTAACTTCAATTTTTGAATGAGTGTTAATTGAAATTTTTGACCATATTAATTTTTACCAAATCAATTAGAAATTATGAACATTTCCGTAGAATGTAAATCTAGACCAGAGGGTAGCAAACCTCGTGCCTTACGTCGCGAAGGTCTAATTCCTGCTGCTCTTTATGGGCACGATGGAGCCAATTCTATCTCTCTAACTATTCCTGCTAAAGAGGCTCAGATGTTATTGAGAGATGCCGCTATTAATAATACTTTAATTGATCTCAAAATTCCTGATATTCCCTGGAAAGGAAAAGCCTTAATTAGAGAAGTACAGGCTCATCCTTGGAAAAGAACTCTTAATCATTTAAGCTTCTTTACCGTCTCAGCCGATCAGAAAGTAGAAATCGTAGTTCCCGTAGTACTAGTTGGCAAAGCTGCTGGTACCAAAGAAGGAGGAATTGTCGAGCAAATTATGACCGAACTTAACATCAGTTGCGCTGCTGATAATATTCCTGAGTCAATTGAAATTGATGTCAGTGATTTTGGAATTGGCAGTATTATGCATGTCGGAGAGATTGTTTTGCCTCAAGGAGCTGAAGTTTTAGATGATCCTGAACGTACAGCTATTTCAGTAATTTTACCAGCTAAACCTGTAGAGACAGAAGGAGATGAAGCAACTCCCACAGAAGTAATCGGACAAGAAGCAAAAACCGTCATGGGTCAGGAGTAACAGCAGTTTACCTTGAGTTACGTTCAAGTTGCATTTGATTGCCAGAGATCTCATTCTCTGGCTTTTTTTGTGACTTGATTTTACTTTTATTTTCTTTACTGTACTAACTTAACTTTGTACGGTTATATGTAGATTATGTGGATGATTTTAATCAGACTAGATAAAAAACTATCTTATGATCTTAGGCTACTTGGATGAAGCTTGATGTAAGATTAGGCGATTTCCAGCAGGGTCGTAGGCATATATTTCTCTACCATGAGATGCTTCAACAATCTCTCCAGAGGGGGGATATCCTAAATTAGACACAAATGCGATCGCTTGTTCTAAAGATACTACTGACAAACAGATGCTAATACTACTATGATAATTATGACTGAATTCACCATAATTTTCTGGTTTTGGTTTAAAAATGCCAATCCGTAATTTGTTTAGCTGAAATTCTGCATAGATTGAAGGACGATAAATTATTGGTTCCTGTTTGCAAAGTTTGCTATAAAAATCTACTACCAATTCAAATTTTTCTGTAGCAATTGTTACAAAAGATTCTAGAGAATTAAATTCCATAATATTTTTATTAAGTTAAATAATTAAAATAATGGTAAATAGTTTTATCAATTATAAGTTGTTCAAAGATTTAAAGGATGATTGGATAGTTTTATGTATATTGATTGACATTTAGCATAAATATATAGTTAGAAAATTGAAAATATCAGTTAAGTCTAATAATTTTAAATTATGTATTTCAAATGATAAAAATTTTAATAGTTGACGATCAAAAAACCGTACAAGAAATTTTGAGCAGCTATGTTAATGCCGATCCTGGTTTGGAGTTAATAGGTTGTGCGGATAATGGACAAGAGGCAATAGAGCTAATAAAAGTTCACCATCCCCATATAGTATTGATGGATATTGAAATGCCTATCATGGATGGCTTGGAAGCTACTCAAATTATTTCCGAAAAATTTATTAATACCAGTGTACTAATAATCACAGTTCATAATGAAGATAGCTATTTAAACTCAGCGGTTCAAGTAGGTGCTAAAGGATATTTAAAAAAGAATACTCCTGAGAAAGAGTTGATTAATGCTATATATTCTGCCTATAAGGGATATTTTCAATTAGGGCCAGGATTACTAGAAAGATATCTTTATAATGCGGCGGCATCACAATCTAATTCCCAAGAAATAGAACAATTGAAATCGGTGATTCTTCAGCAGTCGAAATTGTTGGATAACTTGAATCCTGGAGCTAGTAAACAAGGTAAGAATCAGAGCAGAGGGAACTCTAAAAATGCTCAGAGTAGAGGCGGAACATCCTTAGAAAATAAGCACGCCGCTTTAGAGAAGCAAGTTTACTATCTGGCTAATCGAATCGAGCAGATAAACAAAAAGACAGACTCAAATCAGCAATTGAGTGCCCTAGCCATGTTGTGTAATATTTTTCTGGGAGTAGCCTTTGTGATCTCTGTTTTAAGTAGCTTGCTCAGTTAAAAATTATTGATAAATTTTTGCCAATCATTTCCCTAACAATTTAACGGCTCCAATTCCCCCGAAATATAAACCCAATACAGCACCAGCTAAAAGTGATTGAGTTAGAGGATCGGTTGAAGGAGTTAAAATTGCCCCCAAAACCACAGAACCTAAAACAATATATCGCCAGCCTGCAAACATTTGCTGTGAGGAAACAAGACCTAAAAAACCTAAGATAAGCTGTACAACGGGAATCTGAAACGCTAATCCTGTACTAAATAGCAGTAACAAGACAAACTCAAAATATTTATCAATTGACCAGGATTGCTCAACAACGTCACTACCGTAATTAATAAAGAAATTAAGAGCAGCAGGGATTAGAGCAATATAGGCAAAGAACAACCCCACAAAAAACAAGATGCTGGAGCCAAAAACAACGGGAGCAAGTAGCCGTCTTTCCTTTCTTGTCAGTCCTGGCAAGACAAATTGAACAATTTGATACAAAATAACAGGACTTGCCAAGACCATTCCACTGTATCCAGCAACCTTAATTGAAACAAAGAAAAACTCCCCTGGTGCTAATTGGAGAAATTGAACTCCTTGAGCGGGTACTTCCAAGAGCCGAACTAAAGGTCTGACGAAGATAAAACAGCCCAGTGCAGTGACTATTACCGCAATTAGAGCATAAAAAATACGTAGCCGTAATTCTTCTAAATGATCAAATAAAGACATCTCGACTTCTCCAGGAAGCTCATTAAGATAATCCTCTCTTGCTTGATCTTGGTCTTTAGTAGGGGTTTCTAAATTAGATGGTGGCATATGTAGAGTTGTCAGTAAAGCGATCGCCTAAA
>JBCCDL010000300.1:0-7073 GCA_039030815.1 Cyanobacteria bacterium P01_A01_bin.83
AAGCATTATTACTACTTTAAACGTCAAAGAGGCTGGAGTTGAGCAGGTAATAGCCAAGGCTTCTTCGGAAATCCACGGTAAGGTACTACGTCGAGTAGGGGCAGACCGCGTTGTCTTTCCTGAATATGAGGCAGGCTGCGCCTTAGCCAGTACTTTAACTCAGCCTGGGTTCTTAGAACGTTTTGAACTAGATATTGACAATAGCATTGTCGAAATTTTGGTTCCCGAGGATTTTCACGGTCGCACCCTATCACAGTTGGATCTTCGTAAACGCTATGGTTTAAATGTTTTAGCTGTTGGAGATGGCAAGAAATTTGTTACTAATCCCAGCCCTGGACAAATACTGAAAAAAGGATTAGTTATGGTGGTTATCGGTAACAATAAAGATCTACAGCGATTACCAATTTAGTTACTGATGTTAGGCGCTGATTTATCTGTTTAGACTGGTAAAGGGTTAAAGGGAAAAGGTTAAAGGGTTAATTGATCTTTGTTTCATACCTTATTCAAATTGTTGATTTTTCGAGATTTTGCGTAACCTCAGTTAGTTATAGGCATAAAAGTGCTTGATGTGGATTAGCCTTGCTCGAAATATAGTCATTTCAAATAAAAATGAAACACTTATCGCTGCTCAAAGACTTGTCATAGTAGGAATGCTTTGTCTCAAACTTAATTAAAATGACTATATATAGCAATCGAAGTAAAGATCTCGACGAACTTGAAAAAGCGATTGAGCAAAGCCTTGAAGATATGCGAAACTTAACTTCTAATCAAGATTAATCTGCAAAATTGTCTCTGTATATAATCTTTAAGAATTGTTGATATTCTTCAAATTGTGTTGAATTTCTGCCCACTGTCGGGGAAAGTTCTCTTGGGAGTAGATCAGTAGGGCTTTATTCAGAAAAGCGATCGCCTGTTGGTGGTTTTCTGCTTTGTCCCCCCGTACTCGATGGCGATATGCCCCCCCTAAATTATTATTTAACATTGCCCAATTGTAAGGATATTTCTCCAAGGTATGGATTGAGAGGGCATTTTGGTAATGGGAAATAGCACGCTCGATATTGTTTTCCCTCTCTCCAAGCAAGCGTGTTTGAAAAGCATTGCCCAAGTTGTTTTGTAACATTGCCCAACGATTGGGATTGCTAGCCAGAGTATAGATAGTGAGGGCTTTTTCTAAATGCTCAATAGCAGTTTCAATGTTGTCTGCTTTGTCTCCTACAAGGCGATTAGGATAAATATCCCCCAAATTATTGTGGCATGCTGCCCAGTCTTGAGGATACTGTTCCAGGGTATGTACTGCCAATGCCCGATTGTAGCAAGCGATCGCCTGTTCGACAAATTTAGCTCGCTCAGCAGAGGGGTCTTCTTTCTGGGGGGCTGGTATCCGATTACCATAGGCAATGCCTAAATTCCGCTGAGTGTTGCCCCAAATATAGGGGTATTTTTCGCGGGTAATTACCTCCAAAGCCAAACTGTAGGTGGCAATTGCCTGTTCGATATTTTCATGACGACTACCCAAAACGCGATCGCGATAGGAATTGGCTAAATTGGATTGCACCATCGCCCAATCTTTAGGATAGGTAGTCGGTTGATATACCTTTAAAGCCGCTTTATATGAAACAATTGCCAATTCAATATTGTTAGAGCGATCTCCTGCGGGATAAGCGCCAATTAAATTACCAAAATTGATCAAATCATTAGCGATCGCTTTTGCCTGATTGGATTCTACAGAGACGATGGTTTGATGTGCCCAGGAGTGCAAAATTTTAGTAGCGTTGAGATTGAGCTTATCCTGATTCTGGCGAATTAGAGCATATATTTGAGCGGGAGGCACACGATTAGAAATTTGCTGCAACAAGTCCATTAAGAAGGAAAAATACTCTTGGCGACGATTAGTAGTAGAAGCATTAGTATTTTCTAGCTGTAATAACTTACTTGCCAAATCAATTAACCGCTCTGCGGACTGAATATTGCCTGAGCGCCGACACTGCTCCCCCACCGACATCAGACAACTGATTAATTCTTGATTGACCAACTCAGAGTGAGCATTCAAAATGTTTATTTCTTCTTCTCGGGGATTATTTAACAGAGTATCAATTAGCTTTAAATAGGGAGATTCTAATTTGCTCATGATAAATCTAGAGGGGTCAGCTTTATCTTACAACCGTATAATATATCGAACTCGACTCTTTATATCTATAATCTTGTGACTGCGAATAAAAAATCAACTCCTTCTGTGGGCAGTATTGCCAAGTTAGTGGCGATCGCTACTCTGGTCAGCAAACTGTTTGGATTTGTGCGAGAATTAGTCGTTTCGGCTGCTTTTGGCATTGGTGCCGTCAAAAATGCCTATGCCTATGCTTATACCATACCAGGCTTTTTGTTTGTCCTCATTGGGGGGATAAATGGACCTTTTCACAGTGCCTTAGTTAGTGTTCTCGCTAAAAAAGATAAATCCGAAGCTCCGATCATTGTCGAGACGGTTTCCACGATAGTTAGTACTTTATTAATTGCGGTTACGGTATTTATTGTTATATTTGCAGGTGATTTAATCGGTATCCTTGGTCCCAAGCTAGCCCCCCAGGTACAGCAACTAGCTACTCTTCAACTGCAAATCATGGCACCGATGGCTTTACTTGCAGGGTTAATTGGCATCGGCTTTGGCACTCTCAACGCAGCAGATAGTTATTTATTACCCAGCATTAGTCCGCTATTTTCCAGCGCTGTCATTACCACAGGAGTAGCAGCCGCTTTGTGGCGATTTGGCGAGCAGTTAAATACGCCGCAATATTTTCGTTTTGGTGCGTTTGTATTAGCGATCGCAACTTTAGGAGGAGCAGTTTTACAGTGGCTGGCACAGTTAATTGTCCAGTGGCAAGCAGGGATGGGAACGTTGAAATTACGCTTTAATTGGCGTCATCCAGGGGTATTAGATGTCTTCCGAGTCATGATTCCCGCTACTCTTTCTTCGGGAATGCTCTATGTCAATTTAAACGTCGATCAGTTTTTTGTGTCGGGGATAGCGGGAGCGGCAGCAGCCATTCAAAACGCCACCTTTATCTTTATTACTCCTTTGGGCATTATCTCCAATGCGATTTTAGTTCCTTTGTATCCTGCTTTTTCTCGCTTGGCGGCTCCTGAAAATTGGACAGAGCTTAAAGTAAGAATCCGCCAGGGAATATTCCTCAGTGCCTTAACTATGCTGCCATTTACGGCAATTTTTATGTCTTTGGCATTGCCTATTATTAAACTGGCATTTGAACGGGGTCAATTTAGCGAGCAAGATGCAGAATTCGTGGCTTCCTTACTTGTGGTGTATGGCTTTGGCATGTTCTTTTATATGAGCCGCGATGTCCTTTTAAGAGTGTTTTATGCTTTAGGAGATGGCACTACCCCATTTAAAATCAGCATTATTAATATTTTTATTAATGCTATTCTCGATTATTTTTTAATTGGAATTTTTGGTGCGCCAGGTTTGATTATGGCGACAGTGGGGGTAAACATAATTTCCCTGACTATCTTTATCTGGATCTTGCATCGACGTTTAAACGGTCTACCTTTAGTTCGCTGGGGTAAGCAAATGTTGGGTTTATTCTTCGCAACAGCAGTAGCAGGATTTGCTAGCTATGGTATAAGTCAAGGTTGGTCAAGAAGTTTAGGTAACGAGAATTTTTTATTACTCTTAATGGAATTAGGTATTTCTTGTGGGGTAGCAATTATACTTTTTAGCTTAATTGCCATGCAGTTAAGATTACCTGAATTGAATATGCTAACTAATCGGATTAAGCAAAAGCTTGGTAGATAAAAATGGGAACGCAGGACAAGTTTTTCGAAAAAATTGCTGAATATAAGTTAGTTAGAGTTAGTGTCCGTAGTATTTGTTTACAAGAAAGTCATGTACTAGTTGAGCAACCAGCGGACAATCCTCACGCTTGTTATTCTTTCATTGGTGGAGAGTTGGAGTTCGGTGAATTAATGGAATCAGCATTAAAGCGAGAATATCAAGAAGAAATCGGTCTTGAAACGAGAATATTACGCTATCTATTTGTCGTTGAAAATCGGTTTCAATTTAATGACAAGCTAATTCATAGTCTGGAACATTATTTCCAAACAGAAATAGAACAGACTAAAATCACTAGCCAAGAATCAGATCTGATTCAGCATTGGCTACCTATTAAACACATAAAAGACTACGATCTTCGACCTCATATTGTGAGAGACGCTCTTGATGATGGCAGTTGGCAAACTGCAAAACGCTTAATTGTTTCCTAGAGCAGAGGAATAACTTTTTTTAGTTAAAAAATTAGAAATTAAACCACTGGTAAACCATAAGAATGCTTTGAAAAAGCGGCTTTCATCACAGCTTGATTTAGCCGATAGGCAGGATTGTTTTCATATCCTTTCAACTCAGAAATGACTACTTGTTTTTCGCTCGCAAGTTGTTCATTACCGAAGCTCAAATTCTCCATACGATCTGCTTCTAAACTCAGGAGCGTTTCTAGCTTGTCTCGCTCTGCAGCAGCAAAATAGACAGTTTCATCGTAACCAGTAAAGGCATTATACTGACAGCCTAGTGCATTAAAAAGATGTCCAAATTGGACAGGACGCTCAGTAGTACCTTTAAATGATATATGTTCTAGTTGGTGTGAGATTCCATTCATACCTGGTAGTTCATTTCGCAAACCCACACGGTACCAAACTTGAACACTAACTATTGGTGCAAGATGTACTTCTTTGGCAACTACAGTAAGATCGTTATCTAAGACAATTTGTGTAAGAAAATCAGACATATCTCTAAAGTAGATTCTATGTACTAAATTGGCGACTATCAGTGTTTTTTTAGAGTTTTTCTGATAAAACTTCATCAAGTTTTTGATATTCGAGACGCAAATATTCAAACACTTCGTATGGAGAAATCCAAATTAAATAAATTAAAGGATTATCTACAATTTTGAGATAAAAAGGCTTATCAGCAAAGCTCAAATTTACTGTTAAGGCAAGCAACCAGGGAATTAGATAAAATACAGTTTTTATGATCAATCTTTTAGTTGTAAAAAAGTTTTGATTTGATAACTGCAAATTTATATAATAATTTAACCGAGTAAATACTACTGCAAATGCACTTATCACTATCGCTCCTAAAAATGCTTTTACCCTTGAATTAAAATAAATACTTTCAGAATCATATAATAAAAATCCGAATCCATTTACTAGTAAATAAAATACAAACGTATATATAGGATCAAACCACAGATTTATCATAGAAGGAGGAAAAAAAGACTTTAAATACATATTGTTATGGTTTTTGTAATTAATTGTGTTCACAAACAAATAAGAATTGATTTGTTTTCGCAAGTAACAGCAACTTGTTTTTTGCTATTATTAACTAATTTACCTGATTCAAATAATAGATAAACAAGTTTTAGCAAACAATAAAGACATAATTTAGTTGTCTTATGTCTTACGGGGTAGCAATCATATTTGGCTTAATTGCCATACTAAAATTACTTGAATCAAATATCCTAACTAATAGGATTAGGAAAAAGTTAGAGCGACAAGTACGACAAAACATCAAAAGTATTTCAAGAAAATTGCTGCTCAACAACTAATTAGAATTCAGTACCAGTAGTGATTGTTGACGAAACAATCATTTGCTGTCCAAGCCAATAGCTGATAATTGTCAAGTTTATTATCCCATTACCAGCTGAAAATTGTAATATAGATAACTAAGATAAATCAGTATTGAAGCGATAAAATCAAGAAAAAATAGAGCTTTAAACAAGAATGCTGCAATATCCATTTAGTTATTGAAAATCATTTTCCATTTAATGATAAATTGATTTTATAGTCTCAAAAACTATTTTCCTATCTAAATACAACAGAATGAAACTATTGGTATTACTGAATAAGTGACGATAAGTGTTGCAACATAGGATTATGAAATCTACTCAATATAACTCTGGTTAAGATTCATGCTATGCCAAATCTTTGGTGATGTTGAAATATTTCATTCGCCTTTTACTTCACTATCCAAAATTTCAAACTGTTCAGACGATTGCCTAAATCATTGCTCATTCAGCAAAGCCTGAATATTTGGGTCAACTCAGACTTAACAGAGTAATTACAACCAGCAAATTTATTTAGAGATAATCAAAGACAATGACTAATCTAGATCCCACGAATTTAGAAACTCAATCAAGCTTATCATCAAGTTCCAATACGCCAGTTGCTCTCAAGATACTGGAATACTTATCCTTAGCCGCTTCCATCTGTGCGGCTATTATTGCTTTAGTTTTTCCTGATAATCAAGTTGCGGTAGTTTGGGTGGCTAGTTCACTAGCTCTCTTCATTTTTCTCGCCCTGACTAACAGGCAATTGTCTCAAAATCACCAAAATTCGGCATATCAGTCTGATATTTCCCAAAAAGCTGAATTATATACCTATCTGGGTTTTAATAACAATTCTGCACAGACTAAGCCGCTAACTCCAGTCAGAGAAAAGGCTTTACAGTACTGCCAGGATTTAATTCGCGACTATAAATATACTCGCAACAATTCCCGAAACATCTACTATACTTTGCAAATAGCCACAGTTGTTTTATCAGGAATCACACCAATTTTCGTCTTGGTAGACAAACTAGATATTGGTATTGTTTGGCTTAATTGGCTTCCCGTAATTTTCCCCGCAATCGCTTCCGTTGTCGCTAGTGTAGTCACCTCTTTTCCTTTTCAAGAAAATTGGATTTCTGCCAATATTACGGTAGAAAAACTAGAAGCAGAACAAGAAAAATTTGTTTTGGGTGTGGGTCAACTCTATCGATGCTATGATTCGACTGATGAAGTTCAAAGTCTGCAAAAATCAAAAAAAGCGATCGAAAACTTTATTACTCAGGTGAATAATATTCATCTTAACCAGCTACAAGGCTCAGATGAAAATAAACTAGGGGAAGAGAAGTCTGATACTGCTATTGCTGCTGAGAAAAATTAATAACTGATGTTACTCGTTAATTTATGATTGGCAGGTAGAGCGGAGACCCACAGAGGCGCAGCCGCGAAGGGTATGTATTCTACTAACGA
>JBCCDL010000301.1:0-7070 GCA_039030815.1 Cyanobacteria bacterium P01_A01_bin.83
AGTCTTGCAAAGCAAGACGATGGACGAACGCAAAGCGTTCCAGTCTTGCAAAGCAAGACGATGGGGCATACGCCCCGTTCAGCGCCGTTCTCTTCGCGACGCTTGCACAGCGAAGCAAGCTGTGCCTTTGTCAGAAGTTTTCAACATTGTATGTAAACAGGATTTAGTATAATCTGTAGTTCCCTCTATTTTATTCTAATAGATAAGTTTCTAAACCTAAATTAACTAAAGTTCTCTCGGCTCTTTTGGCTTTACTCCAATTACTAAATGCTCCTACCTGTAACCAAGACTCTCCTTTAAAAACAGTTTTAAAGGCTTCTGGATAGAGCGATCGCACTTCGCTTTCTTCATCTTGACTTAAGGTTTCGACCAACACTTTATATTTAATTGGAGTAGCTGTAGGTCTTAAAGCCGTACTGGTTGTTTTTGGGGCATAGGGAACAGGTTCCACATCTCGAACAATCGCCGAAGTAGAAGAAGCATTAAACACTAATTCTTTGCGTCCTGAATTGCTCTCTAAGACAGGAGGAGGGGCTGGTAAGTTGGATGTCTCAGTTGGTACAGAGGAGGCAGGAACATTAAGCTTGGGGAGGGGAGAATCATCTAAGTTTCGCCGACTGGGCAAGGGGGGTAAGTCTCTAAAAGTATTATCATTACCATCTTCAATGGCAACAAAGGTTCCTTGTTCAAAGTTAATATCACCAACAGTTTTCTTTTGTACTTGAGTTGCTACCGCAGGAATTTGATTGCTAGTTGCGTTGTGAATATCTAGCTTATTATTACTGCGAAAAAGATTATTTCCAGGTTCGTTATCTGTTCCCAAGTCTACCCGAGATTGAGCGATCGCCATTAAGCCAACTTCACGAGAATTAATAATTTCGTTATCTCGTAAGATAGCTTGCGAATCACCTTCTAAAATAATACCGATCCGATTGCTCTTGAAAATGTTTTTGCTCAGGTGAGGAGCTGCTTGATGCAGCAGGCTGACGCCGAAACCAGTCTGTTCAAAGGTATTGGCTACTACTTCAGGAGTAGAAGTACCATCGACTATCAAACCATTTCCCGAATTATTGTAAAAGTAATTATCCTCAATTTTGGGAGAACTCTCGCCGTTAACGGAAACACCTGTGTTGCCATTACGAGTAAAAGTATTACTAATGATCTTAGGAGATGCCGATTCAATCCATAAACCATATCCTCTCGAATGGATGTTGGTAACAGTAATTCCCGTAATACCACCAGCTTCTTTGGTAGCAGCGATCGCTACATGTTGTCCCGCAGCAGTTGGACTTACAAAATAACCACTGCCTTTGATGATAGTGTTATATCCCTGATTTCGGGGGGTTCCTTGGAGAGTAATTTGATTGTCTAGAAGTAGGGGGAATTTCTCTCCTGATTCTTCACTATAAGTTCCCGAAGCTAACTCAATGGTGCTACCTGCAGTAGCTATTTCTAAAGCACGAGTAATAGTTTTAAGAGGAGATGATTTTTTACCAACTTGTGAATCATCTCCCTTTTTAGAATCAACGTAAATGATATTTCTACTCTTATTTAGGGAAGGCGATTGAGCGAGAGCATTTTGAGTTGGAAAGATCATAGTTCCAGGCACGGCAATCACTATTATTATTGGTAATACTATTACGTTTAGATACTTTCTCGATAGTTTTTGAAGACCTGCATCTAAATATCTTGAATTATAATCCTGCTTTTTCATCATTTAGCTCCTAAAGGAAAAAATATTGTTAGAAGATTGCCCTAAAATATTAAGTATTTTGCTTTCCGTGATGTTCTCGATTAATTAGTAATTAGGTACCATTTGAAACAGATAATAAATTTAAGTCAGATAAATTAACGTATAATTGCGTAAGTTTTGATTTATCAATCATGGTTCATAGCCGTGACAAGCTAAAGCTTAGATCTGTTCGCCACCTATGGATAAAACCTGCAAACGGCGGAATAAACTGTAACTATACATAATTAATAGTTGTAAAGAGCGTGAAATTATTCGTTTACCATACTCCCGAAAGTACTCCCACTGATCAACTACCAGATTGTGCGGTAGTTATTGATGTTTTGCGGGCAACCACAACAATTGCCACTGCTTTAGATGCAGGAGCAGAAGCCGTCCAAGCATTTAGTAACATAGAAGAGC
Organism: Cyanobacteria bacterium P01_A01_bin.83; assembly: GCA_039030815.1. Classification (GTDB taxonomy): domain Bacteria; phylum Cyanobacteriota; class Cyanobacteriia; order Cyanobacteriales; family Xenococcaceae; genus Waterburya. The sequence continues at coordinate 2,153 of JBCCDL010000301.1, forward strand.
TAATGCGTCAATCAGAATCGTGGGCAGCAAATAAGCGTCTGAGGGCAGGAGAACGTGGAGGGGTCATGGTTGAAGGCTTTGATATGGGAAATTCTCCTCTATCTTGTAAGCCTCAACTTATCAAAAATAAGCGATTATTTTTAACCACAACTAATGGAACTCGTGCCTTACAAAGAGTCGCTCAATCTCCCACAGTGATTACCGCAGCACAGGTTAATCGTCAGGCGGCAGTTAATTATATTTTGTCAACTCAACCAGATACAGTTTGGATGATTGGTTCAGGTTGGAAAGGAGACTACTCTGTTGAAGATACCGCCTGTGCTGGTGCGATCGCTCAGTCAATTTTACAGCAATGTCATGTTTCTTTAATCGACTTATTTGGTAATGATGAGGTTATTGGCGCGATCGCTCTTTATGAACAGTGGAAAGACAATCTGTTAAATGTATTCCGTCAGTGTAGTCACGGGCAACGCCTTTTAAAACTGGATGGCGATGATGATTTGAAATACTGTTCCCAAACAGATATCTTGGATATTCTCCCCATTCAGAAAGAGCCAGGGGTTTTAGTTAAATACTGATTAATCAACTTTGTTCTTCGATCTTAAATATGAGGAATTGGCATCTCACTTTATTTATCTAGATCAATTTTTTCATTATGTCCTAATTGATCGTTCGATTACTATAATTCTTACTCTGAGCCAAACTTCTCAGCCAGCTTATTTATTGTCCACGTAGCAAATGCCCCTAAAAACAAAATTCCAATCGCAGGATTAAATACAGGTATCCATAGCCGATACCAAAGATCAAATCCTAGAGGAATATTTAGATAGCGACCAATAACGGCGATCGCAAACCAAAGAAATCCACCTATTACTAGAAAGACATCTGCTACCAGTATGCGGTTAAGCCAAATAATGATTTGTTCTTTCATAAGAATTACAGCAAATGTGGAAACCTATGGGCTATGTTTTAATAATACTTTAATCCCTCAACCCAATAAAGGGCTTGCCCACATGTACGCTGACCTAGTAAAGGCGCCAAGAGATTATAAAGATGTCCCAATCTAAACAGTTGCTATATCTAAAGGCAAAAAATAGCCAGACAAACCCCCCTGATGTCGGATTTGTCTCAAAGATCAATGATTGTCGATGTTGAATATTAACCAATATTCTGAACAGTCTTGGTCGTTCTAATTAATTTCCTGATCCTCTCAGTTATTAGTTCGGGGGTTCGACAAAGGGACGCGAAACTTCGTTTCGCCAGTCGTCTTACGACGAACATGCGGAACCCACTTTCGCCTTTGTGGGCATTCGCCCTGTCCCGCATGTATTAGGGATCGGGGGTTAGGGAGCATTGTATAGTACACATTTTCGCCTGGTTTCTTTTTGGAATGACTACTATAGTGCGATCGCTTATGGGATGGGCAAAATTAACAATACCTGAAGCAATTGTTGACTAATAACAGTAAAGATATCGAGAGCAAGAATTTTTTAAGCGACTGCGACAGATTATTCAATAAAGCACCCATTGTTGCTGTATGTCAGTCGTAAGAAACTAGTAATACTAAGTATTGAGTGCTAAAGCTTCAAAGCTATAACAAGTGACGATGCAAGCATAATCTATCTTTTTCTACACAAGAGGACTCTCACCTCTGGTGATGAGGTGAATTGTGTTTTTTAATATTATTCTACATAGCAATAATCTCCTGTATAATGTATTATAATACATAGGATGATTAACTTAATTTACCAATATAAATTAAAGCCAACAAAAGCTCAGATAGAGACTATAGAAGACACACTTTATGTATGTAGAAAAGTGTGGAACTATGCGTTATCTGAGAGAAAAGCTTGGGTTAATTCTCGTAAATGTAATGTTAATTCCTGTAGGATTAATTTTGAATATATACTACCTGCTGATTTACCATTTCCTAATTATTATGTTCAGGCAAAAGCATTAAGCAAAGCCCGTAAAGAAATACCAGAACTTCAAAACATAAATTCACAAGTATTACAGCAGATTCTTAGAACTTTAGACAGTGCTTGGCAAGATATGTTTAAAAGAAGTTTTGGATTTCCACGCTTTAAAAATAATAATAGAATGCGGTCATTTTTATTTCCACAATTTAAAACTAATCCCTTCGTAGAAAGTAATAAGATTAAACTACCTAAACTTGGATTAATTAAGTATTTTAATACTAGAGAAATACCTGATGGATTTAAAGTAAAGCAGGTAAGAATTGTTAGGCGTGCTAGTGGTTATTATATGATGGTTGCTATTGCTTTAGATGTAGAAATAGTAGACCCAATTTACCACGGACACGCTAAAGGAATTGATATTGGCTTAGAATATTTTGCTGCTACTTCTGATGGAGAATTTATTCATAGACCGAGGTTTTTTAAATCACTACATCGTAAGCTGAAATTGCTACAACGTAGATTAAAGTTTAAAAAGTTAGGTTCTAACTCAAGAAATAAGTTAAACCAAAAGATAGCAAGATTACACGAAAAGATTTCTAATACTAGAAAAGATTTTCACTTCAAGACTGCTCATCAATTATGTGAAGACGCAGGAGCAATATTTGTAGAAGATATAGATTTTACTGCGTGGTCTAGAAATATGCTGCGTAAGCATAATTTAGATGCGGGCTTTGGACAGTTTATAAATATCCTTCAATATGTTTGCTGGAAAACTGACACTTATTTTGCCAAAGTAACTAAAGATTATACTTCTCAAACTTGTCCTAATTGTAATGAATTAACAGGTAAAAAAGATTTACGTGTTAGAGTTCATTCTTGTCACTATTGCGGTTATACAACAAAAAGAGATGTAGCAGCAGCACAAGTAATTAGAAATCGTGGTGTAAATGCTGTAGGAACTACAGTGTTAGAAAATGCTAGTTAAGACGGTCTGACGGGAGAAAGGTTATTTTAATTTTTCTTAGTTAAGAGTCTGTGAAACTAGAATCCCTCACCTCTGGTGACGGGAGGTTCAATAAGATTAATTCCATTGATTGCGAATTTGATCCATCGCCTCCATAATTTTTAGCGTTTCATCCAAGGGCATAATCTTGCTCTCAAGCTGACCATTTTGCAGACATTTAACTACTTCCATCGCCTCGTAATTATAGCCATTACCGATTAAGGGCTTGATGGTTACGCTTTCCGATTTAAGTAAGCTGGAAAGGGCAATATATAATCGTCGTACTAAAGAGTTCTGTTTAACTTCGGCTAATATTTTTTGTTTAGTACTTAGAGGAACAAGGGGAGAAGGAAAAGCGTTAGCTGTTGCTGGCGAAAATTTGGTTAATGAGATTTTTTCAGGCATGATAAACAGCTTATCAATGGTAATTTTGCCCTTAGTCCCCATAATTGTGGCTTGATTAGAACTCTCACTAGATAAAGATTGTAATAATACAGCTAATGCCCCCGAGGAATAATTAAGCAGTATCGAAGATTGTTCATCTACTCCATTTTCTAGTAGGTTGGCTTGAGTCAAAATACCTGATGGCTCACCTAAAAGATAATAGGCTAAAGAAAGCCCATAAATCCCCCTATCTAGTAATACTCCCCCTCCTTTCTCTAGTGAATGGGAGTGGCTGCTACTGTTACCGTTCACAATGTAGGCAAAATCTGCGGTCAACATCTTAATCTCTCCCAGCTCACCTTGTTCAATCAAGGATTTAACCTCTTGTATCAAGGGCATAAAGCGCATCCACATCGCTTCCATACAAAAGAGCTGCTGACGACGGGCAACGGTAATTACTTCTTGAGCTTCTTGAGCATTGACCGTAAACGGCTTCTCACATAGAATCGGTTTTCCTGCTTCTAGACACAAGATACTCAAATCTTTATGGGTATAATTAGGGGTACCAATATATACCACATCAATATCTGGATCTTGAACCAATTCTTCACAGCTATTATAAAAACGAGGTACTTGGAATATTTGGCTAAAAGCCTGAGCATTTGCTGCTTTTCTCGATGCCACACCCATTAATTGAGCTTGAGGAACTGATTTAAGACCTTTGGCAAATTCCCCAGCAATAAATCCTGTTCCAATGATTCCCCAGCGAATAGTTTGTGATGGCATTTTGCAAATTTTTGAACATCTTTTACAATCTAATAGCTTCAAGCTTACAGCTAATAACTCGAACATCTCAAGCTATATTCTTTGCCTCTGATTGAAGACGATTGAGCCTAAAAAAGATTTCATTTTTGATTTGATGCGATCGCCAATGCGTTATTATTGCCTAACAGCAGTTTTATCCCATATGCTGCGATCTAGTAATTCTTATTTTATAAAAGTATATTTTCTTCTTTCTCAGTTTATTCTTAATTTTCTGACCGCGAAAGGAGGCGGGGCATATAAACTGCGCGGAAAACCCAAGCAGACAGCCCCTTATCATCGCAGGCACCGCCCCCTCCTGGCGGTGTTCCGATGACTTTATAGCTAACTATTTAGCATATTTATAACTGAAGAGCCTAAGTTTCTAAACCAAAGTATTAAGATGCTGAATTAACTGTGGTGCCTGATGAACACCTTCAATTTTTGACGCTGGTTGCCCATCTTTAAACAACACTAAAGTAGGCAAAGCCTCAATTTGATATTTAGAAGCCAAATTAGGATACTTATCAGAATCAATTTTGACTACCTGAAGGCGATCGCGAAAATTAGCTCCTACCTGTTCCAAAATGGGTGCCATCATCTGACAGGGCCCACACCAGGTTGCATAAAAGTCTACTAAGACTGGGACACTAGAATTTTCTAGTAAATCTTCAAAACTGGAAAATTGCTTTTTAACTGCCATGGCGATCGCGCTTGATGAATAACTAATTGGGTCGCAACCAGAAAATTAGTCTATGAGACTGGTTAGCCTATATGATAACTAAGTTGGAGAGAAACTTTGGTAATTTTA
>JBCCDL010000302.1:0-7064 GCA_039030815.1 Cyanobacteria bacterium P01_A01_bin.83
AAATCGGATCAATGAATTTGGCGTTTCTGAAACTACAGTACAGACTATCGGTGAAGATAAAATCTTGATTCAGTTGCCAGGAGAAAGTCAGCCAGAAGAGGCGGAAAGACGCTTAAAAGGAACTGCTAAATTAGAATTTAAGGAACAAAGACAGGGAACCGAAGGGGAGTTTCGGGCGGAGAATCAGGTTAAGCAGCAAAAGGCTTTAGAATTAGCAATTGTGAGTCAGGGGGAGTTGGCGGCAGAAAACCAGGAAAAAATAGCCGCAGCTCAAGAATCACTGCAAAAATCGAATGAAGCGATCGCTAATTTATTTGATTCGGTTGATTTAACAGGAACTAACCTCACCGATGCTCGTCCACAACCTGATGCCACAGGAAATCGTTGGGAAGTGGCGATCAACTTTGATGATGCTGGTGGTAGGAGATTTGCTGAGTTGACTAAAAACCTGGCAGGAACAGGTCGTAGTATTGGTATTTTTCTGGATGATGAGTTGATTAGCGCCCCCGTAGTCGGGCCAGAATTTGCAGACACGGGGATCTCTGGTGGTCGAGCGGTGATTACAGGCAATTTTGATCTAGAAGGGGCAAAAGATCTGGCAATTCAAATTAAAGGTGGTTCTTTACCCTTCCCCGTCGCCGTGGTGGAAAATCGTACCGTTGGTGCAACTCTAGGAAAAGACAGTATTCGTCGCAGTATTATTGCTGCCAGCGTCGGCTTGGTTTTGGTGTTAATCTTTATGGTGGTTTACTATCGTCTACCAGGAATGATTGCTGATGTGGCTTTAATTGTTTATGCTTTGCTTACCTTGGCTTGCTACGCTTTAGTAGGCGTTACATTAACCTTGCCAGGAATTGCTGGTTTTATTCTCAGTATCGGCATGGCGGTTGATGCTAACGTACTGATTTTCGAGCGTACCAGAGAAGAGTTACGGGCGGGCAAAACCCTTTATCGTTCTGTCGAATCAGGTTTCTTTCGGGCATTTTCCAGTATTTTGGATAGCAACGTTACTACAGCGATCGCTTGTGTAGCACTTTTGTGGCTTGGTTCAGGCTTGGTTAAAGGTTTTGCTGTTACTTTATTAATTGGCGTAGTAGTTAGTATGTTCACCGCTGTTACCTGTAGTCGCACTTTAATGCTGCTGGTCGTCTTGAGCAATGCCAAGGTTCGTCAACAACCAGAACTATTTTGCCCCAACCTTAATATCAGTAAACAGTAAACTGTTGTCGGGTGGGCAAGAAAAATAACTTTAATTCTTAATACCAAGATTTACTACTGTTGCCCACCAAAAGTAATCAGGTGTAGGATGGGCAAAAAAATCAACTTTATTTTTAAGATAAGAATCAACTATTGTTGCCCACCAAAAGTAACCAGTAATCATTGAACCAATAACAGATGACCAACAATGAAATTTAGTATTACCAATAAACGAGGATTATGGTGGGGTATCTCGGGAATAGCCATTCTCGCCAGTATTGCCACCATGATTTTTTCATTTACTAGCTTAGGCGCGCCCATTCGCCCAGGAATTGACTTTATTGGGGGGACACGAATCCAAATTGCACGGGATTGTTCGGTAGCAAGTAATTGTGATCAACCCATTGAGACAGCTCAAGTAAGGTCGGTTCTCGAAAGTCAAGGTTTGGGTAACGGTACGATTCAGTTATTAGGGGAAGATCAACAAGTTCTCTCCGTACGTACCGAAAACTTAGATGGCGATCGACGTAGTGAATTACTTAGTTCAATTGCTGCTGCGATCGGTCAATTTGATAGCAAGACTGTGCAAATAGATTCGGTGGGTCCAACTATTGGTGAAGAGCTATTTGTTTCAGGTATCTTGGCTTTATTGGTGGCATTTTTTGGCATTATTGCCTATTTGAGCATTAGGTTCCAGTTTGACTATGCCTTATTTGCGATCGCGGCTTTATTTCATGATGTCTTTATTACCGCAGGCATTTTTTCTCTGTTGGGTTTAGTTATTGGCTTGGAGGCAGATAGTCTATTTTTGGTATCCTTACTAACAATCATTGGTTTCTCGGTTAATGACACTGTTGTCATTTATGACCGCATTCGCGAAAATTTAGCAGCTAATCCCGAACGCTCAATTAACAATGTTGTTGATAATGCCGTTAATCAAACTTTGGGGCGCTCAATCAACACCACTTTAACTACTTTACTGCCACTGTTGGGTATCTTCTTCTTTGGCGGACAAACTTTAAAATTCTTCGCTTTGGCTTTGATTGTCGGTTTTATCTTGGGGGCATATTCTAGTATCTGTATTGCTAGTACTCTTCTGGCATGGTGGAGAAGCGGCAAGAATAAACAGCCAGTCATCGTTTCTGATACTCCAGCATCGGAATAATATCAAGGATTAGTTTTTATAATTGGCATTGGCATACGGTGAGCAACTTACAATCTGATTTTAAGCGCAAGGTCGCCAAACTGCATCGAATAACAGTATATGGGCGCTGGCTATTTGTTTTAGTTAGCTGGTTCACCTTGGGCTTGTATGCGCTTTGGCATCTTAAAGATGAAATTGCCCTCTGGTTTGATTACTTTACCTGGGCTGCGGTTTATTATACGTTTCATTTCAATTTTGTACCGACTTTTTGTTTGGCTTTTTGTGTTGGTATTACTCTTTCTGTTTTAATTTGGCAAAGTCGTAATATTATTTTGGGTTTACCAGCACAAGAACAGCGCAATTTAGTCAGGAGGGTCAAGAAAATTGAAGCTGAAGGCAAAAAACATCCTCTTTGGCGCTGGATTAATCGTTAAATCTAATTGATGACTATTTTAATTTAGTTAACACAGTAATTGCTTTACTGTCTTAGTTTCTCATACCTACTTTTTGGTCATCGGTACACCGCCAGACGGCGGCGGTGCCTTTCGCGGTTAAGCGATCGCATTTTATAACTAGCAACTATAGTCTTACGTATCAGTGTTATGACATTTGTTACTCATTACGAGGGCGTAATTCGGAGGTCTCCTCCGAATGTTGACCGCCCGAAGTTAATCGCTACTCGCTACTCGTTACTCACGAGCAAATAGCGGGAGTTGTCCTAATGAAACTTTGTACGGCTATAGATAGAGTATGTGTCTTTACAATGACAATAATAAATGAACATTTTTTGAATCCTTAATAACACTAATGTTAACCCTAAGTTAAATTAGGACACAATAAATGGTTACTCTTATGCCAATACTATTACGATCTTTGACAAATCTTCATATAATTTTATTAGCAAACTTTCATCAGTTTCTCAGAATGACTTGCAAAACTTTATATAGTTAATCAAACAATATTAATAAACGTTAGTTCAAGTAACAGCACCTAGGGCTAATTTGTCCTCACTGGTTAATACTGGGTTGTGTTTTATATAGCAGGTAAGTATCTCTGATAATCAGATTTGTAATTAAAAAGCAGATGGTTTATGACCAATCTCTGTACCAACAAATCATTCAAACTAAACTTTTGATACATATTTTGATACATAGTTACATTGCTGATTAATGTTCGATTACTAACTCTATTAAACGATTTAAAATAAACGACAATATTTATAACTAGTGCAGAAATTATTAGACACTGCTTCATTAAAAGTAAGATTGACTCTGGGAATTGCCGCTGTAGCAGCATTAGGACTTGGAGGCTTGGCAGCATGGACAAGCATGCAGATGCAGCATATTTTAGTTTCCAGCCAGAAAGAAAACCTAAAATATATTATCGAACGGTTTCCCATGGATCTCAAAATTTACAGTGAAATGGTACCTCTGCAAGAGGGAGCGCAACGGGCAATTAACAACCTTTCGCAACCAGAAAGATTAATTTGGATTAAAAACTCTAATGGAGAGTTAGTCGCCAAATCTCGCACCTTAAACGAAGTCCAAATCAGAAATAGGCTTTTAGCAATTGATCAAGTGCCGTTGGTTCCTCAAGTAAAAGATTTTGGTGATACTTATTGGTTGGTGTGTTCCACAAGTTTACAGCTAAGAAACGGTGATTTGGCTCAGTTATACTTAGCAGATAATATTACTGATGATCAAGTTCAATTCAAGAACTTAGTTCGCAGTTTAACCATCTCTACTATAATTGTGCTCACTGTAATGACGGCAATTATTGCGGTTTATATTGATCGCTCGATGCAACCTTTGAAAAGAATTAGTCAGCTTACCTCAAATATCTCAGCGGATCAGCTAGACCAGGCACACATTAGTTTGGAGCAAGCTCCCACAGAGGTCAAGGAATTAGCTGAGACTTTTGATCGGACTCTAGCCAGGCTATCAGAAGCCTGGGAACATCAGCGAGAATTACTCAGCAATGTGTCTCATGAACTCCGCACCCCCTTAACCATTATTTCAGGTTATATACAAAGCATCTTACGCCGTGGAGATAATCTGTCAGCAATGCAAAAGGAAGCTTTGACTATCGCCTCACAAGAAGCAGATCGCACGGTGCAGCTATTACAAGATTTATTAGATCTAGCCAGATTAGATAATGGTAGCATGCAGTTTAAAACTGAAAATATTGTGCTGAATGATTTAATCCACGACGTAGCTGGAATGGCACAACAGTATAGCCACCGCAACATTAACTGTAAAATATATCCTGATTTACTGGTGATCAAAGCAGATCATAATCGTTTAAAACAGGTTTTGTTAAATCTAATTGACAATGCAGTCAAATACTCTGACCCCCAAACTCAGGTCTGTGTTAAGTTATCTAGCGAAAACCAGCGAGCCGTTATTCAAGTATGCGATCGCGGATTGGGCATTCCACTACAGCAGCAAGGACGTATTTTTGAACGGTTTTTTCGGGTGGACGAGGCACGCAATCGGGCAGGAGGCACTGGATTAGGTTTGTCTATCGTTAAGACTTTAGTTGAAGGCATGGGTGGTAATATTACTCTGCGTTCTGAACTAAATCAAGGCAGCATCTTTACTCTTTGTTTTCCCCTTTCAAATCAACTAATAACTAATAACTAACATCAAAAATTGCTTGTCTTGCCCACTGATCTGCCTCTAGAATGTCATCTAAGCTAGGATTAGGGTTGTTTTGACTAGTAAAGCGATCGCAAACTGCTTCAATGGAACGAGGAATATCTAAAAAGCCAATCTTTTGATTGAGAAATAATGCTACAGCCTGTTCATTAGCGGCGTTGAGTACGGCTGGCATCAATCCCCCTGCTCTACCTGCGGCGTAGGCTAATTGCATACAGGGATATTTCTGATGATCTGGTTCGCGGAAAGTGAGATCTCCAGACTTGACTAAATCTAACTGTTGCCAATCAGTATAAATTCGCTCTGGCCAAGACAAGGCATAAAGTAAAGGTAGGCGCATATCGGGCCAGCCTAATTGCGCTAGTACAGAAGTATCTTGGACTTCAATCAAGGAATGGATAATGCTTTGAGGATGAATCACAATATCGATGTGATCATAATCAAGATCGAACAAATAGTGTGCCTCAATTACCTCTAAACCTTTGTTCATTAGAGTAGCAGAATCGATGGTAATTTTTTGTCCCATAGACCAGTTGGGATGTTTTAGGGCATCTTGAACCGTCACTGAACTAAGTTTTTCCACAGGTAAATCGCGGAAAGAACCGCCCGAGGCAGTGAGGATGATTCTGCGTAAGCCACCGTCAGGAACACCCTGAAGACACTGAAAGATTGCCGAATGTTCCGAGTCAGCAGGCAGTAGCTTCACCTGATGTTTCTTAACCAAAGGTAACACCACAGGCGCACCTGCAATTAGAGTCTCTTTATTGGCTAAAGCAATATCTTTCCCTGCTTTGATAGCAGCAATGGTAGGTAACAAGCCTGCACAGCCAACAATTCCTGTCACAACGCTTTGGGCATCTCCATAACCAGCCACCTCACAAATACCCCTCTGACCAACTAAAATCTCAGGTTGAGGGTCACAATTTGCGATCGCCGATTTTAATTCAGCCAGCTTATCTTCATTACCCAGCGCAACTATTTCAGGTTTAAAGGTACGAATTTGTTCAGCCAGGAGAGCTACATTGCTGCCTGCTGCCAAACCTACTACTCGAAACTGATCGGGATGATGGGTCACAATATCTAGGGTTTGTGTCCCAATCGAACCAGTTGACCCCAAAATAGTAATGGCTTTCATAATGCTTTTAAATCTTAGTAATTAATCTCTGCTTTTACTATAAATTCTTCGGTGGAACATTGTTCAAGTATTTTTAATCTGCTTGAGGCTATGGGTTATCGACTTGGAAAAATCTCAAAAGCTGATAGCTGATAGCTAAGAACCAGTTGACAAAAAACTTAGCCCCTTAACTTGTACCAATGCCTAATTCCTAACACCGATATTGCTATAGACTAAATTACAAACATCTTTGGCTAAAAAACTTATGACTCATTTTGGACTGATCTGCCCATCCTCAACTGGTCATCTTAATACAATGCTTCCTTTAGGGAAAGAACTACAACAGCGAGGTCATCGCGTTACCTTAATTGGAACCTTGGATGCAAAATCTAAAACTATAGCTGCTGGATTAGAATTTAAAAGCGTTGGAGAATCTGAATTTCCTCAAGGTGCAATGGCAGAATCATTAACTGAGTTGGGTAAGTTAAGTGAGAGCGAAGCCCTAAAATATACGATTAAGTTACTCAGCAATTATGCTACTGTCTTGTTGCGAGATGCACCAGAAGTGATCAAAGAAGCTGAAGTAGAAGCATTACTAGTAGATCAAGCTGCCTCAGAAGGAGGAACTGTTGCCGAGTTTTTGAAGATTCCCTTTATTTCCATTTGCAGCGCATTAGTACTAAATCGGGAAGAAAGTATTCCTCCTTATTTTACAACTTGGGGCTACAGCCCAGCTTGGTGGGCAAGACTACGAAATAAGCTTGGTTACAAAATTTTAAACCGTATTAGTCAACCAATCACCACCGTAATCAATCAATATCGTCAAGAATGGAAGTTACCAATCCTATCAAGCCCTAACCAACGTTATTCCCCATTAGCCCAAATCAGCCAACAACCTGCCGCATTGGAATTTCCCAGGGAAAAATTACCCCAATGGTTTCACTTTACAGGT
>JBCCDL010000303.1:0-7061 GCA_039030815.1 Cyanobacteria bacterium P01_A01_bin.83
AAGCTCAATCAAAAATCAACTCAATTATTAGAAAAAAGCGATCGCAATATTCAACAACAAATTACTAGCTTCAATAATATCAAATCTGAATTAGAAAGTATTGTCGCAACTTTAAGCCAACATAAATCGCAAATTAACACCAGTATCAGTAAATTTGGCGAGAAAATACTAACTAGTTTCCGAGAACAAACAGGAAACAATATTATTGAACTACAAAAATTAACCTCAGAGATAAATAATAATTTTGAATGCCTACAAGATACTAAAAACGAAACAGCAAAACTAATAATTATCTTGCAAAACTATCAAAATAATTTTAATACCATTAACTCCAACTTATCCAACATAGCTAATACTTCAGCCCAGCAGGGGCAACAACTAAATTCTAACTTAAATGGGATGGGAATGATTAGCGATCGCTTGCTTAACAGTTTTGAACAACGTTCTCAAAATAATATCAAAGAAATTCAAAACTTAACTAAAGAATTTAAACAACTTATTGAGCAAATAGACAATATACCTTTAGCCATCCAAAAACTAATTGGCGAGTTCCAAAAACATGAACAAAAAATGAATACTAATATTAGTAACCAAGCCAATCAAAAAATAAGTACCTACAACCAACAAATTGAACAACTAACCGAAAAAATAAACAAGATATTATAAAACATTTTCTATCTCAAACAAACAACTAATATACCTTTTCCTACTCTACCCCCTAGTGTGCGAAATAAAACATGTCTAGACTTTCACTATTTCCAAGCTTGACAGCAAAAATAAATAAAATTATTTAACATTAGCTTCAATATAAAACCAATAGCTTCTTTGCGCCTTTGCGCCTTTACGCGAAATAATACCAAATCCGATTGACAAAAGATACTTATAAATAGAACGAAGAAAGTAGCTTAAAACCTTTTACCTTTTACCTTTTACCTTTTACCTTTTACCTTTTACCTGTCACCACTAAATGGCATATCTAAAACTGTATCTAGTATAAAACATGTCTAGACGTTCCTTGTATACATCACAATCAACAACAGAATCTAATAGCATATATCAATCATTTACTGATTTAATGTCAAATGCTTTTATGATTCTTTGCCTATTACTGCTGCTAGTATTATTTCAATCCCAAAAACTAAATCAAGACTTAACTAAAGCCAATAAACGTCTACAGTCTGCCTCACCAATCATCATTGATGAAGAATCAGGAAACTTTAAATTCAACTCAGGTAGTGCCGAACTCAATCCTCAATTCAAAAATCATATATTGACCAAAATTACTCCAGAAATAAATAAAAATTTACAATTAAAAGAAATCGATTTTATTCAAATAATTGGACATACCGATGGACAAGGAAATAATTCCTCTAGTAATCTCGATAAAACCCTAGAAGAAGTTGCACAGGGAAAACAACCTGTTAAGAACCTCAGACCAGGATCAAACGCCGATTTAGGATTAATGAGAGCCTTAGCCGTAGTCCAAGAATTACAAAATGCTGGGCTAAAAAACGTCGAGTTTAGGGCATATTCGGCGGCACAGTTATACTTACCAGAGCAAGAAGGTGGCGGTTTAGCGCCCCTTAACCGTCAACCAGACGAAACCAGACGCAGAATAGAAATTCGTTTTATTCCCCCTGGTCAATCAAAAAGGGAGCAAAACTAGAAGCTCAACATTAATTGATCTTAAAAAGCGATCGCGTAGCGTAGCCTTAGGCTAATCGCATTTCTAATGTTATCTCAATAAACGAACAAAAGTATTGAGTTATGATATTCGTCGCCGTAAATTTTGATCATTCTGTTATCGATAGGATGTGTAAAATTACTCGAAAGCTCAAAGATACTTTTGATCATTAGTGAGGAGATAGATTGAGGTGCCACCAGTAATAGAACCAACAATTAAGCTCAAAGTAGAACAAGCGATCGCTCTTGCTCAACAGCATTTATTAGCAATTCAAGAACCTGACGGGTATTGGTGTGCTGAATTGGAGTCTAATGTGACTATTACCGCTGAAGTGGTGATGTTACATAAGATTTGGCGGACAGACAAGACCAGACCTTTAGACAAAATTGAAGCCTATTTGCGATCGCAACAGTGTAGTCATGGTGGCTGGGAGCTTTATTACGGTGATGGAGGAGAACTTTCTACCAGCATTGAGGCTTACATGGCATTGCGACTATTAGGTGTCCCGAAGAGTGACCCTGCATTGGTAAAGGCGAAAAAGTTTATTCTGCAATATGGTGGTATCAGTAAGTCACGGATCTTTACCAAAATGCATTTGGCATTGATTGGTTGCTATGACTGGCAGGGATTACCGTCAATCCCGCCATCCATCATGCTTTTGCCCGAAGACTCTCCCTTTACTATTTATGAAATGTCTAGCTGGGCAAGGGGCAGTACTGTTCCTTTGTTAATCGTATTTGATCGTAAACCTGTATATCAGCTAGAACAACCAATTAGCCTCAATGAACTCTATGCCGAAGGGTTGAGTAATGTTCGCTACGAATTACCCCGCAATAATGACTGGACAGATATCTTTGTTGCTCTCGATCAGGCTTTTAAAGTAGCAGAAAATCTCAATTTAGTTCCTTTTCGGGAAGAAGGTTTGGCGGCGGCGGAAAAGTGGGTCTTAGAAAGACAGGAAGCCACAGGAGACTGGGGTGGGATCATTCCCGCAATGCTTAACTCTCTTTTGGCTTTACGCACCCTTAACTATGATGTCAAAGATCCTATTGTGCAGCGGGGTTTGACTGCGGTAGATAACTTTGCTGTTGAAACAGCAACCAGCTATCGAATTCAACCCTGTATTTCTCCCGTCTGGGATACAGCTTGGTGTTTACGGGCATTAGCCGAGTCTGGTATTCCACAGGATGATCCTGCTTTAGTCAAGGCGGGAGAGTGGTTAATATCAAAACAAATTTTAGATTACGGTGACTGGGCGGTAAAAAATAAGGGAGTAACTCCTGGCGGCTGGGCATTTGAGTTTGATAATCGCTTTTATCCCGACCTTGATGACTCGGCAGTGGTAGTTATGGGGTTATCTGGGATTGAGCTACCTGATGAGCCGCAAAAACAAAGGGCGATCGCTCGTTGTCTCAACTGGATTGCATCGATGCAGTGTAAACCTGGAGGCTGGGCGGCGTTCGATCTCGATAACGATCAGGACTGGATTAACCTGATTCCTTACGGCGACCTCAAAGCGATGATCGACCCTAACACTGCTGATGTTACCGCCAGAGTTTTAGAAATGTTAGGAGAGAGCAATCTCTCGATGGATGACTGGCGAGTGCAAAGAGCGATCGCTTATTTAATGGAGGAACAAGAAGCCGACGGTAGTTGGTTTGGACGTTGGGGCGTAAATTACATTTATGGTACTAGTGGCGTATTATCTGCTTTAAGCTTAATTGCACCACACCGTTGTCGTCATCAAATTGAAGCAGGGGCAACTTGGTTAGCAAACTGTCAAAATACCGATGGCGGTTGGGGTGAAACCTGCGCCAGCTATAAAGATGCTAGTTTAAAAGGTCAGGGAATTAGTACTGCTTCTCAAACAGCCTGGGCATTAATTGGCATTATGGCAGCAATGGAAGGGACTAAGTTTGAAGGACACAAAGCCTTGAACCGAGGAATTGAGTATTTACTCTCTACTCAGCAGGGCGATGGGACTTGGGACGAAGACCAATTTACAGGAACAGGTTTCCCTTGTCATTTTTACCTCAAATACCATCTCTATCAACAATATTTTCCGCTTCAGGCGCTTGCTAGATATTCCAAGCTCTAAACCATACTTAATCAAGTACAGCGATCGCTTTTATTAAGAGCGATCGCTTTTAAATTTTATTTTATTAAAGTTATTTAGAGTTCAAAGACATGGAACACTGCATCCCCGTTATTTTCAAAAGAAAAGTTCGGTAGATTTTCTTGGATGTAGTTTACTTCATTCTGATCGATTGTATATAAATGAGAACCAGAATCATTATTGAGCATTCTAAATACAGGAATTGTTTCTATTTCTGTAGGCTCAGACTCAAAAGCATAATACTTGATTCCTTCAAAGTTGTAGTTAGCTAAAGTGTCTTCAACGAAATCTCTCTCGTTCTCATCGTTAGTATAAAAATGAGCGCCAGTCTGGGTATTAAAAAAGCGATAAACAGGTGTGACCCCATCAAGAGTTTCACCAGTGAAAACATCTTTATCATCACTGAGAACGCTATACCTCTCTCCCTCAGATTGATAAGATAAGTTGCCAGCAGCACTTTGTTCCTGAACAAACTCTATTTCACCGTCATCGATAGTATAAAAATGAAACCCTCTTTCAAATTGATAGAAACGATGAATCTGGTCGGTAGCAAAACGATCTAAATTATTTGTCGATGAATTGAGATCGACCAGAAAAACGTCCCCAGTATCGTTAGTGTCATCGCTAACGAAGGTATCGAGACTAGAATTAAAAACTAGAGACTGACCGTCACCACTAAGAGTCGGAAACGAATCGCCCTCTAAAAGCTTAGTAGTCTGATTGTCTAGGTCACGAACAAAGATATTAGACCCCGCATTAGTATCTCCTGAAACCAGATTATCAGCCTCAGATAAGAAAGCAACTACTTTACCATCATCACTAATAGAAGCACTTCGGCTATCACCGTTAGCTAAAGTACCCTCGCTAGCAACGCTCACCAATTCAGTAGTTTGATTATCGCGGTTATAGACAAAAATATCCCTTGCACCGTTAGTGTCATTATCTACCAAGTTGCTGGCATCTGATTCATAAACCACATGTAAACCATCACCACTGATGAATCCTGAAGTACTAGCACCATTAGCATCAGCACCATTGATACTATTGACTAATTCTGTAGTCTGGTTGACGCGATCATAAACAAAAACATCGCTAAATCCATTGGTGTCTCCAGGAACCAAATTACTAGCATCTGACCAAAAGCTAATATATCGACCATCATCACTGATCGAACCTAGATTAAGATCACTGTTAGCTTGAGCGCCATTTAATCCAACCTTGATTCTGCTAGTAGTCTGGTTAACACGGTCACGGACAAAAATATCCTTACTTCCGTTAGTATCATTTGCCACCAGATTATCAGCGTTTGATTCAAACACAACGTAACGACCATTAGCATTAATCGCGCTAAAAAGACTCAAACCATTAGCTTGAGTTCCATCATTGGCAACGCTGATTAACTCAATTGCCTGATTAACACGATTATAAAGAAAAATATCGCGCTGTTCATTGTCGTCATTCGGAACCAAATTATTGGCAAAAGAGGCAAAAGCGACGTAGTTACCATCACCACTAATAGAACCAGAATTACTAGAACCATTAGTGGTCGAGCCATCAGGTGCTAAAGAAATCAGCTCCACAGTTTGGTTGGAACTATCATAGATGAAAGTATCAGTCTGTCCGTTGCTGTCACCAGAAACTAAATTAGTCGCATTGGATTCAAAGGTAACAAATCTGCCATCATCGTTAATGGAGTTAGAGCCGCTTTGTCCATTGGCTTGAGTACCATTATTAGAAACGCTAATACGCTTTATGGGAAAAGATTGATTTTGGTTATTCATAAAGGTCAGAGAAATCATTATGTTTAGCGTTCCCCAAACACTACATAAAGACTCATAGATCGGCTGTGATTTCAAAAGGCAATCTAGAAGCCGTAGACTTATATGAAATCTAAAAAAGAATACTACTCACATTTCAGGCGGTAGCGTTATCGCCGACATAGATTAAGCAAGTGATATCCTAAATGAGTAGCTATTCTTGCCATCCGATGATTAAGTTTAAAGATTTATCTCCAGTACAAAAAATAGTAACTATATTATTTTTATTTCTGGTAGCTTTTATCGTTGCAGGAGCGATTGGCTATTTGATTTGGTCATTAGGAAATAGTAATAGCACCAAGCAGCCGACTAATTGGGAGATGGGTGGAAAAATAGGATTTCTATTGCTATCGCTAATACCAATTGCTTATGTATCGAGTACCATAGGATCTTTCTTAAAAAATTTGCTTAACTTAAAACTTCCCCGTGTTCTCAGCCAAGCAATTTTCATGGGATGTGCATTCGCAGTTTTTAATGGTGTTGGTATTCTCTTTTTGGGAATTGAAACGAATGAATTTTGGTTGAAGGTCGTGAGGGGATTTGCCCTCGGTAGCTTCAGCGGTGGAATTGGGGAGTTCCTGATTCAAAAAACTCAGAAGAATTTAGACGTAAAGTAAGCAACAGAAGACTGTACTTTGAGAAGTTACGAATTGATTATCTTGGATTTTAGGATTTCCCTGTTCCTTATTACCTAGAAAATTATTTTTTTAAATGCGATCGGCTTAAAGGAGTGCGCGAAGCGCAATCGCATGACTTAGCTATTCACAATAATCTTAATTGACCAACCCTTAGATAACGAGTTGCTGACATTGTCATAATGGAACTAATAATTCAATAGCTCAATCCTATGACCAAATTTAAAGACTTATCGCTAATTAAAAGAATTGGAATAGTATCGCTTTTGCTGTTGGCGATTTTTATAATTGCAGGAGCGCACGGTTATTTTCGTGGTCTATACGGAGATGATGGCAGCACTACGCGGGCAACCAGTTGGGCGCTCAAAACTGGATTTTTATGGGTATTGCTGCCAATAATATCCATAATATTAGGCAGGGTAGGAGATTCTTTAGGGAATTATCTCAACTTGAGACTCCCTTATTTTCTCAATTCGGCAATTTTATTGGGATGCACGTTTGCAATCTTGGATGGCGGTAGTATACTTTTAGAAATCGAAACGGGCGAATTTTGGTCTAAAGTCTTAAACGGTTTTGTAATAGGAGGTTTAGGCGGTGGAATTGGGCTAACCTTGGCTCAAAAGACGGAGAAGGCGCAAGAAGTAGACAACTCGGCTTCGTAAAATACTTAATAAGGTACAAGCTAAAATCTCAAGAAAATTTCGGGCTGACTTACGCTTCTAGCTGATGATTCCTAATCACATCTAAAAATATTCAAAACTATTAAACTTTTTCGTAAAAAAGCTTGACCAAGGTACGAAATCTCGTTA
>JBCCDL010000304.1:0-7060 GCA_039030815.1 Cyanobacteria bacterium P01_A01_bin.83
TGAAAATTTACTATTTTTAATTAATGGTTTAATTAGTTAGGGCGATTGCGGTTGCGTTTGCGGAGCAAGTCGTCAGACTAAGCAAGTCCTACGGACTCAGCTAGCCGTAGGCATCGCTTTATTTGATGTAACCAGAAATACGATCATCTAAGTAGGTAGGCGGAATAATTTATAAAACCCAAGTAGTCAATCTTTGACCTGACCCCTAAACCCTACACCCTAACCCCTGCCACAGCTATTTTATATTTAATTTCACCTACCCACTTAAATATGATTACAACTTCTGCGGGAGTGTCCCTATCCTCAATCGTAAAGGAGTATAGCGATTGGAAATAACTTATATTGTTACTAAAACGACTTATGAACTACCCCAACTTTGCACTCCGCGGAAGTTGGGGTTTCCAGCTTCGCGTTGTGTTGTTGAGATTTTTGACGTTTCATCTGCCCAAGATGCTTCATCGAGCCAGTATGCTTGCGCGAACTTGTCAAGGAAGTAGAGCTTAGACATCCACTGTCTGAGAGATGCGTCCCACACCCCTGTTGCCAGGCTCTGGAGAGCCTCGACTTTCCTGACCAAAGGCGGCACGCTCCAGCGTGCGTAGCAACGTTATACATGACGAGGACAGAACCCCTGTCACGTTCGATTTCAAAATTACAGCTATTACAGATATGATATCGATTGGATAAATCAGCCCAGTCTTTATGCACAGTTCCACATTTAGGACAGCGTTGACTGGGTTTAACCTTTCGTGTGTTTAATTGGAGCAATAAACCGCCTTTTGCTTCAATTTTGTAAGCAATCATTTTATTGAGAGTGCCAAAACCAACAGAAAGTATAGACTTATTAAGTCCTGCTTTTTGTTTTTTTCTTTTGCTACCTTTGCTGGCTTTGCGAGTCATGCCTTTGGTATTTAGCTTTTCTGTTACCCCGATGTCATGACGACTTGCTATATCTGAGGTAATTTTCTGCTGCCAATCGGCACGCTGCAATGCCACTTTGCGCTGTAATTTTGATACTCTTCTTCGCGCTTTTTTCCAACGATTAGAGGCTTTGATACTTTTCTTTCGGTTTGGTGCGCGTTTTCTTCTAAGTTTTTTTGACTCTTGTTGGACTTTGCTTTCTGCTATTTGAGTAAAACGAGGATTGGATATTTCCTCGAACTTTTTTCCATCAAAGCAAGTGATAGCAGTAGCAGTACCCAAATCAAACGCAACTACCCTCTCATATTTTAAGTCCGAACTCGAACCAAATTTTGATTCTTCAACCGAAATATTACAAGTAAAACTAGCAAACCACTGTTTTTTGCTAGGCTTATAAACAATAGTCAAAGTGGTTGGAGTGTCCCAGGATTTAGCCTTCCCTCTCATCTTTAGAGATATGCCTAAATCATTAAGAGTAACTACACCATGTTTGCCATTAGTAACTACTTTCCAGCCAGATTTAGAGCTATATGTCCAGCCCGAATAATTCCTAATTGACTTGAACTTGGGTAAACCCCTAAGTCCCTTGAAGAAGGAATTGTAAGCTAAGTCAACTCTTTTTGCTGTTGACTGTAAGGCTTGAGAATGCAGATGAGCAAACTCTACCCATTCTTTTTTGAATGCTGGTAAACAATTTTGCTGCTGGAAATAATCAATAGTTTTCTGATTTTTTTTCCACTCAAAACGACGATGAGCAATACAGGCATTATAGAGATAACAATAAAGACGACGAGCAGCAAACAATTCTCTTTCTTGAGTCTTGTTTGGGTAGAGTCGAAATGTATATCTTCTAATCGCCATCTATGGTTTAATGATTTTGTATTTTCAGTCGATGAAACAAATTATACATAATCAGTCGATGTCATGTCAACTAAGTTAAGAAAAGCTTCACATTCTGTTTTTTCTATTCACTTGCACGTCATTTTTGTAACTAAATATCGTCGCCAAGTTTTGACTAAGGCGATGATTGAAGATGCTAAAGACGTATTTGAAAGAGTTCTCGAATCTAACTCCTCAATCTTGTGTAACTGCGAGGGTGAAGCTGACCATTTACACCTGCTTATTGACTTACATCCAAATAACAATATTTCTAATTTAGTGTCTTCTCTCAAGTCGGCAAGTAGTAGAATTTTGAGAAAAAAATATCCCCAGGAAATAGCTCAACACTACTGGGGCAAAAACGCTAAATTATGGCATGACTCAAAGTGCATTATTTCTTGCGGTGGCGCACCATTGGAAGTCATCAAACAGTATATTGATAATCAATCAGGCGGAAAAGAACAAAGGCACAGCTTGCGGAGCAAGCAAGCATCGCAAGATGCGATTTGAGCCATTCGGCTCTGTGCCGCATGTAGTGGATGCTTCGCGCTTTATTGCTGGTCGCGATTCATCCCTAACCTATAGAGAATAGGGAATTCTCGCGACATTCAGTTAAAATTGCGTGCTAGAAAAGGTTACTAATAAATTATGGGCTATTTTGATACTCTCATTGATAAATTTGCAGAAAATCCTGAACTAGAAAAAGCATTTGGTCAACATATTCATTGGGGTTACTGGGAAGATGCCTCTGAGTCTAAAGGCACTTTATTAGATTTAGGTATAGCTGCTAACAATCTTTCTCAAAAAGTGATTCAACTAGGCGGGATTAATAATGGTGCTAGCATCTTAGATGCAGGTTGTGGTTTTGGTGGCACAATCAGTATGTTAAATAATGATTTCTCTCAATTAAATTTGGTGGGAGTAAATATTGATGAAGCTCAAGTAATCAGAGCTAGGGAAATTATTAAACCGAAAAATAATAATTGCATTGAGTTGATTTGTGCTGATGCTTGTGATTTACCCAAATTTCAGCAATTATTTGATTATGTAATCGCTCTGGAATGTATTTTTTCTTTTCCAGGTAGAGAAACTTTCTTTCAAGAAGTTAGAAAAAATCTGAAAATAGGAGGAAAA
This sequence comes from Cyanobacteria bacterium P01_A01_bin.83, assembly GCA_039030815.1. Lineage (GTDB taxonomy): Bacteria > Cyanobacteriota > Cyanobacteriia > Cyanobacteriales > Xenococcaceae > Waterburya. The sequence goes on from JBCCDL010000304.1 coordinate 2,935, forward strand.
TTGATAGTAGTAGATTTTATTATTAATGATAAAATTTACTATTTTTGGGAAAAGTTTGAGAAACAAGTATTAAATCGCCTAATTACTGATACCTATGGTTCAAAAGCAACAAATAAGATCAAATTTATTTGTCTGGAAGATTATGAAAACATGGGAACAAATACAGGTTTCCAACTAGAAAAGGTAGTTGACATAACTAAAAATGTACAGCCGACATATCCAGTAATCAATAGGTTAATTATTAATAGTTTCAATGATTGGATTACAGCTAAAGGATTAGAGTATTTTAGTTTGTTTGACTTGATTAAATATGAAATTCTAGTGTTTAATCGGTGTTAAATCATTCCTCATTCATTGTAGCGATCGCCGTTGGGATTAATTAAGAATTAAAACACTGTTCATTGTTCATTGTTCACTGTAGCGATCGCCGATAAATTCGGATATGCCAGTTGATGCTTGGCAAAAGCCTGTTTCGCTCTGACGGTGAGATCGGTTTGATAGATAAACTCGTCTCGGGCGTCAAGGGGATAAGCTTTGAGTTTGAAAGTTGTCCCCCAGGGTTTTTCGGACACAATGACCACAATGGGCAGCTTGAGAGCGGTGTATTTACTGGTTTGGGCTACTCGATAAAGAATTTTTCTGACCAGCTTTACTTCAATGTCATGGGTAAAATAAAACTCGGTAACTACCTGGGCTTCTAAGGCTCCTGCATTGGCGTTGGACACGGATTCTGTCCAAATTTTATTGTGAGGAATGGTAATTAAATTATCATCTGGAGTCTGAATTTTGACCGCACGCAAACCATAACCAACAACCTCGCCATAATGCTCGCCAATCTTCACGCGATCGCCTACATTATAAGGAGATTCAAATAAACCGACTATCCCTGCAATAATTGAGCTGGCATAATCTTTGAAGGCAAAACCTAGGGCGACTGCCACTGTTCCTGTAACCGCTAGAACATTCTCTTTGGAGAGGTTAAGAAACAGGTTCATCAGGACGAGGATGGTAGAGGTAAGTACCATCATGCGTAAAAAAGGCAGAAATTGTTTAACTCTCAACCGCCATTCTTTAGCAATTCTTTCTGACAGCCAAGTTACTAGTTTATCTAATATTTTTAAAGTCAAATATGCCGCCAGCAAGATAAATAGTGCCTGAGTAAGTTTGGCTTTGGTAATTTGAGAAACAATCTCTTGAGTTTCTTCGGCGGTTTCTTGTGCGGCATCCCCTGCCGACTGTGCTAACCAATAGAATTGAGAAAGAATAATTGGCAATGGATTATTACTCCCTATTGATAATAAAGTTATTGCTAGCTAATTCTTGCTTAACTTGAGGATAATAAAGTGGGTTAATTTTCAAAACTTGTCCTTGCTGTTCAATAATCCCTTGACGACGTAATATTTGGACTCTCGCCTGTACCTGTGCTTCTTCATCTCCTAAACTCTCCGCTAAGGCATTGATGCTTAAGTCGCCGTGTAGCAAAAAAGAATACAGCAGATACTGATCTACTGACTCTAAATTAGGTAGGTCGGGTAATTCAGGAACTTGAGCAACCAAATTTTGTGGCGTAGAAGGAAGCTCGTCTTGATCTGTTTCCTCTTCCTCATAGCTAATTGACTTGAGAAACCCTTGTACGGCAATGGTACTTACTCCCCCAGAGATAGAGCTAAGGCATTTAAAGTAGTAAGTTTGATGATCCTCTTCACCCTCTAAAAGCTGCTTATCAATTCTCGGCTCCTCAAAAGTAAGATTCATCTCCTGCACAATTGGCTCTAACCACTCCTGTAGCTTTTCAGGCTCAATCTCAGGTAAAGTATATACTTTGCCGCAATATGCCTCAAGATCGCAGACTGAGTGTAAATACTCCCAGCTTACTTGACCTGAACCAATAATCCAAAAGCGATGCTCAGTTTTATAGTATATTAAACTACGCAGATATTCAATACCCGATAAACCTTCAAGCGATCGCAAAAAACACCAGCTAAGGTTAGGGATTATGACTACCTCAGATTCAGGCTTTCCCGAGCTACTGGATTTATCCTGGGGTTTAAGATAATGCTCTAATTTAGACTGAGTAAGCTCAATGTCTTCAAGTCTGGCAGTTAAGGGCAGCAGTCTCATGGACATCTGCTTCGCCTCAGTCCATTCCTTCAGCGCTTCAGATAAAATACGTGATACCGCCGTTACAGGGCTACTAAGAATTACGATTGAGTTATCCGCATTACGAGGATCTTCGCACCAGCACTCAAATGCTTTATCCAGGGCAGAGACAACTGCCTCAACCTCAGCAGGATTACTTGGTAAACTCTCCACTTGATCAACCAGCTTATTTTTCCATTCTACAGGCAACTCTATTAGCGATCGCTCTGGTTCTTGGGTTTCTTGAGAATCCTTGGTATACCAGGAGAACAAAAATTGACGACGGTTATTAAGCCAACTTCCAAACTGCTTAAGCATTTTAACTGTAGCTGCCGTTACGATGATGATCAATATTACGATCACTATTTTGATTTCCACTGCCTGCCTGAGTTAATTTTCTTAAAGAGCCAGCAATGTTCTTTGCTTGAGGATTATCGCCTTTAGCTGCGGGCCATCCTTCTCTTTGGCGACTGCGATCTCCGTCAGTTTCTTCTGTCTGATCGTGAAATAAAATCTGTTGGGTGGGGAAAGGTAAATCAATACCAGCAGCCACTAACTGATTATTTAATTCTGTCAGTACTCGATCTTGAGTGTCCAAAGCATCAGCACGACGAGGAGGATTAATCCACCAACGGGCGCGAATATTAATGGTACTACCAGCTAAGTCTACCACCAAGGCTTCTGGAGGTGGATCTTGCAAAACATCTTGCGTATTACGGAGTACGTCGAGAATAATTTGCTTGGCTTGTGCTATATCGTCACCATAACCAATACCAACATCATATTGCAGACGACGTTTATCAAAAGCTGTGTTGACCGTGACTGAATTGGTAAATAGTTCGGCGTTGGGAATTACGATTCTACGACCATCATAGGTTCTAATCGTAGTAGCGCGGGTTTGAATATGCTCTACGGTACCTTCAAAATCTTTAAAAATAATTTGATCTTCGAGGGTAAAGGGTTCAGTGATCAAAATCAGAATGCCAGCCAGGAAGTTTTGCAATATATCGCGGAAAGCAAAACCAACTGCCACCCCGCTAACCCCTAGAAGCTGCACTAAGTCTCCAGGTTTAAAAGAAGGGATAACGATTGCTAAAGCGATAAACGCACCGATTAAAATTATGAATCCCTGAGAAAGTCTGGCTAAAACTAGCCCTAAATTGCGAGACTGTTTACGTCTAGTAAGATTTTTGATTAATCTTCTAGAAAATTTAGCAACAAACCAAAAGATGATAAAAACTATGATGGCAATTAATATATTTGGCAATAGTTCAATAGTGCCTTTGACCATTTGCATTAGCTGCTGCCAAGCTGTCTGCAATGGATTTAGTGAGTTCATAAAAATTAAGCTATTAGTTTTAAAAAATATTCGTACATAACAAGTTATTAGACATTCAGATTATGTCCCAGCTCTAGATAATAAATCTATCTATAGTTGTAATAGAAATATATATTGTGTTGTTATTCTCTATCTAGAGATGTATAGTAAATATTTTGCAGCATCTATTAAATAGCAAAGTTTTAAAAAGACTATACTAAAGCATAATTACTGGCTGCCTGACACAAGTGCCTCAAAACCTTACGCTCTATAGAATTTGTTTTTTTGGCTAAAAAGGTATTTTTTGATAAAGTGATTGCGCTTGCAGAGCAAGTCCGAACAAAGGCGATTCGGTTCAACCCATGTACTCAGCTAGCCGCAGGCATCGCTTGAAAGCATTTATTTACCGTACTGACAAAATTCAATTACCACGGAAAATATGGGTTTGACATAGATGTGTCAGGCAGCCAGACATAATTACCTGATTGACTGACAAAAGATTATTTTCAAACTGTTGAAATGCTTTTAAGTTAAAGGATTCGGGAATTTTATAAAGTAAAAAATCTCATTGATTCATAAATTTCACTTCGTAGGTTGGGTAGAACGAAGTGAAACCCAACATCAGCATTAGTTTTGTTGGGTTACGCTGCCGCTAACCCAACCTACGAA
>JBCCDL010000305.1:0-7055 GCA_039030815.1 Cyanobacteria bacterium P01_A01_bin.83
TGATAGTGAAATATTCAATGGCTTTCCTGCTTCGGATCATCGTTTAGTTTATGCAGACGTTAATTTTAAACAACTTGATATGGATATTAAAAACGTAACAGATATTGAATTTATTGGTGAAGTTAGTTTTGAAACTGGCTTCACTTTCGATGAGACAGAAGTTGGTGGATTGTCTGGCTTGACTTTTGATCAGGCGAATAATATTTTTTACGCGATTTCCGATGACCAAAGTTCGATTAATGATGCCCGCTATTACGATGTGGCAATTAACTTGAGTGATGGTAGCTTAGATGAAGGGGATGTTGAATTTAAGGAAGTTACGACTTTACTCAATGCCGCAGGAGATCCTTTTGCAACTGGTAGTCTTGATACGGAAAGTATTTTCTTGACGGATGATGAGACTTTGTTTATCTCTTCTGAAGGAGATTCTGATAATCTAATCGACCCTTTTATCAACGAATTTACTTTAGATGGGCAGGTATTCAATGAGTTAACTATTCCCGAGATATTTTTACCCACAGCAGATCAAACTAGCGGGGTTCAGGATAATCTAGCATTTGAAAGCCTGACCATTACTCCCGACGGCAAGCAGTTGTTTACTGCTACAGAAAGTGCTTTATTCCAGGATGGAGAAATTGCTACTTTAGAGTCTGGTAGCCCAGTGAGGATTGTCCAATACGATTTAGAGACGGAAGAAGCAGTAGGCGAATTTCTCTATGAAATCGATCCCATACCCGTGGCACCCGATCCTGTAGATGGCTTTGCTGACAACGGTTTAGTGGAACTGCTGGCATTAGATAATGAGGGAACTTTGCTGGCTTTAGAACGTTCCTTTGCCGAGGGAGTAGGTAATAATATTCGTCTTTATGAAACTAGCATCAAAGGTGCCACGGATATTAGTGGTGTTGATAGCTTACTGGATGAAGAAGGTGAAGCCATAGAAGTTGATGCCATAGCTGAGAAAGAATTAATTCTCGACTTTAGCGATCTTGGAATTACCTTAGATAATAGCGAAGCAGTATCTTTTGGCGAAGTACTTCCCGATGGCAGACAGTCACTTATTGTTACCAGCGATAATAATTTTAGTGATAGTCAGATTACCCAGTTTCTAGCTTTTGCCATTGATACAGAGACTACTCCTACTGTTCCCTTTACAGTAGAAACCCCTGATGAAATTCGCTTTAGCGATCCTGAAAATCCCGACCCTGATACTGCCCCCGATGCCGACGACCCTGCGATCTATATCGATCCTGAAGATCCTGCCGACAGTTTAGTAATTAGTACTTTTAAAGACGATGGCTTACGAGTTTATAACCTGGAGGGAGAAGAACTAGAAAGCCTCACTCCTGATGATATCCGCTACAACAATGTAGATATTGCCTACGGTGTGGAATTCCCTTCCCAGCTAGCAGGAGAGACTAGCAGTGTCGATCTAGCGATCGCATCTGACAGAGAAAATGATACTCTAGCTATATTTGCGATCGATCCTAATGCTGCTGGTGGCGAACTTCCTGGAGGCTCAATCTTAACTGATGTTACTTCTGTCGATATTCCTGAGTCAATTTTTGGGGTAGACGACGGCGAGGCTACGGCATATGGTTTGGCAACATATACCAGTCTGGTGGATGGCAAAACCTATGTTTTTGTTTCCCAAGCCGACGGTAACAAAATTGCTCAACTGGAATTATTGCCAAGTTTGGGGGCTGCCGATGAACTAACGGTTAGTGCAGAAGTAGTTCGTACTTTTGAAGTACCTATTCCTGAAGAGGGGGAACTAGAAGATGCCCAAGTAGAGGGAATGGTCGTTGATCGCGAAACAGGGGATCTTTATCTGGCACAGGAAGAATTTGGCATCTGGAAAGTTGGTGCTGAACCTAATAGTTCTAATGATCTAACCTTAGTTGATTCAGTGGAACAGGGTGATATTGCCGCAGATGTTGAAGGTCTAACGATCTATTACGGTGAAGATGGTAACGGCTATTTAATTGCCTCTAGCCAGGGAGATAATACCTTTGCGATTTATGACCGCGCTGATAGTAATTCTTTCTTAGAAAGTTTTGCTATAGAAGAAGTAGAAGAATCTGATGGTGCCGATGTTACCAATCTACCTTTGGGAGATAAATATCCCGCAGGCTTGTTAGTAGTGCAAGATGGTAGCAATGAACCAGAGGTAGTTTTTCCCGATCCTGAAGACGGGGAGATTCAAAACTTCAATACCAACTTTAAGTTTGTTAGTTTGGCAGATTTTTCTGAGACTTTTGCCAACTTGCCTCCTTATGATCCTACAGTATTTGACCCCCGTGAACCCGAAGCAAAAACTTTAATCAACGGAGTAGCTAGTGGTGATACGACTCAAGATTCGACAGTGTTGTGGGCAAGAAGCAATGTTTTAGGTAACGTCACCTTTGAGTATGCTACTGATGCCGAATTTAATAGCATTGTCGGTACAGTTGAGACAGAAGTCACTGACACTACTCTTCCTGTCAGGGTAGAACTTACAGATTTAGACTCAGGTACAGATCATTTCTATCGCGTAACTGATGCAGGTGGAGATACCGAAGTTGGTGAGTTTAGCACTTCAGCAGAAATTGGTACCAATGCAGGTTTACGGTTTGGCGTAGCTGGCGACTGGCGGGGAGAACTGGCACCCTATCCCATAATTAGTAATGCTGATGAAGCCGATTTAGAGTTTTTTGTACAACATGGCGACACCATCTATGCCGATTTTGGTTCCGATGCCGTATTAAATCCTGATGGTTCCCAAAAAGAACAGGTAGAAACCCTAGAAGAATATCGGGCAAAACATAGCGAGGTTTACGAAAATCGCCTGGGAACTAACACTTTCGGCGACCTTAGAAGCTCAACTTCGATTCTGGCAACTATTGATGACCATGAAGTAATTAATGACTTTGATGGCGGAGAATTAGCCGCAGAGGATGAACGGTTCCCTGAAACAGAAGGCTTAATCAACGATACGGAACTATTTGACAATGGCTTAACAGCATTCCAAGAATACAATCCCCTACTCGAAGAATTTTATCCCGAACTCGATGACGAAGTAACTTCCGAAGAACGAAAACTTTATCGCTTTAATACTTTTGGTAGTGATGCAGCGACCTATGTTTTAGATAGTCGTTCCTTCCGCGATCCTGGCTTAACCCCTCCCGAAGACATTACTAATCCCGAAGAAATTGCCCAGGTATTAACCGACTCAATTACCCTCGATCGCACTTTACTAGGACAAACCCAATTTGAAGACTTAAAACAAGATTTACTCTCTGCCCAAGAGTCAGGAATCACCTGGAAGTTTATCATGCTGCCTGAACCAGCCCAGAATTTATTCCCTGGTATTAATACCGACAGTTACGAAGGCTATCTTGAAGAACGGGCAGAACTCCTGGAGTTTATTGAAGCAAACAGTATCGATGACGTAGTATTCATCGCTGCTGATGTCCACATGACCTCGGTAAACAACCTCACCTACCAAGCAGAACCCTTCGGTGAACAGATTCCCACCAGTGTCTTTGAAGTTACCACAGGAGCGATCGCTTTTGACCCCCCTACAGGAGAAATATTAGGGGATACTGTTACCGCCGATGATCCTGAATTAGCAGCAGTTCTGGATTCTCTACCCATTGCACCTGATGAAGATAATATTCCCGACGATAAAGACGACTTTATCGAACAGGCACTTAACGATACCCTGTTAACTCCTTTGGGTTTCGATCCGATTGGACTAGATAACAATCTACCCCAAACAGAAGGCTTAATTGATGCCGAGTTGCTTCAAGGTGATTACTTTGTCAGCCACACTTATGGCTGGACAGAGTTTGATATTGATGCCGAGACTCAGCAATTGCGTGTCACCACCTTTGGGGTTGATGCTTATACCGAAGAAGAGATTCTCGAAGATCCTAATGCAATTAATGCTTTAGAACCCAAAGTGGTCAGCGAATTTATAGTCAATCCTCAATCAGATTTACTGTAGTTTAAATTGATCCTGATACCGAACGTACAGTTGTCTTTAGCACTTTAGAAGGTGATACCTTCAGGGTTGTAGGAACTAAAGATCTGGTCTTCACAGGAGAATGTAATAATTATGATCAGCAATAATTTTGCTTTTGCCTAGTTTTTAGTCTGGTTGGATTTTGCTTCTGCTAATCCAACCTACATTTTTATGGTGACGTTTTTTGTAAATAAATTATGCTAGTTACTCCTTCTCTTTTCGATCTTCTGTTAACAGCATCAATTTCCCCTTGATCTATAGAATATCTACAGCAAATAAAATTACCTTGATACTCCCATTCATTAGTTGCTTTTCTAATAAATATGGGAATATTTTTGGTTTGAATTGATAATTGCCGTGCCTTACTCTCTATCTTGTCTCCTTGACCTACAAGAATTATATAAGGAGCTTGAGGATTAAGTTCTAAATTAAAACAACCACAGACAATTTTACCATTTTTTTGAGGAAGATAAGTTTCTAATTCTCCACCAAGTTTTTCATGGATTTCTTGACGAGTGTATATATGATCAAGGGTAAAAGACATATTGGGATTCTTAGGCAACAATACATATATAGAATTCCCGAAACATTTTCAATATAGACCTTGATTACAAAACTTCAAAAAAGTCAATTGATTTATTAGTTACTCAAAAGCGATCTCTGTCATTATAATTTAGGTGTTGTTGAGTAAATAAAGCTGCGAAATACTTATCTATCACTAGGTATCCAGGCTTAGTTAAATTAGATAATTACTTACAAAGTAAGGTTTAGGCTAAAATACTCTATAGAAATTCTGCTAAATAAAACACTTGTCGTTAAAAACTGTTTCGTTTAATAATTTGTATGTTGAAAAGGATTTATGTCAACAACTTCCGATGTCTAGTCAATTTTGAACTCAATTTTGATCATCTTAATTTGATATTAGGTTATAACGGTTCAGGTAAAAGTACGTTATTTGATGTTATTAGAAAGCTTCAGCAATTTATCATTAATGATTTTAAAGTAGAAGAGGTTTTTAAATATAGTGATTTAACAAGATGGCAAAAATCAGATATTCAATCTTTTGAATTAGAATTTATTTTAGATAATAAAGTTTATAAATATTGTTTAGATGTTCGATATGAAACTTCAATTCATCCTTTAATCAATCGAGAGTCTTTGAATGTAGACAATGAAAATTTATTTGAGGTTGAGACAATAAAGGACAAAGAAGATAATAGTTTTTACAATGAATTTAGGGTAATAAGCGTTTTTCACGAAAAAAAACTTTCTCAAAAAATCAGTTCTTCAAAATCTGTCTTTTCTTTTTCTAGAATGATAGGTCATTCAAGCTTATTTATTCAGGGATTATCAAATATTTTTATTGCTCATATTAATCCCTTCGATATGAATTCAGAAAGCCGTACTGAAGATAACTTGCCTTTGAAGGACTTATCTAATTTCTCCGCCTGGTATAGTCATTTATCGCAATCAGAACAAGGAAAAATAATAAAGTTAACTTTAGAATTACAAAAAGTGTTAACAGGATTTGATTCTTTTCAAAATAAAAGAATAGGAGAAGCTAGACTTCTTTCGGCATTGTTTACTAGTCCGAGCAAAACCTCTTATAAATTTAATGAGCTATCAGAAGGGCAAAAAGTATTAATCGCTCTATATACCCTACTTTATTGTACTCCTGATGAAAATTGTACTTTGATGATTGACGAACCTGAGAACTTTTTGGCTTTACCCGAAATACAACCCTGGTTATCTAAATTGATTGATCGCTGTACAGAAGATAATGTTCAAGCTATTTTAATATCTCATCATCCTTCATTAATAAACTCTTTAGCCACTAATTATGGATATTGGTTTGAGCGAAAAGACAATCAACCCGTCCGTGTTCAAAAAATAGTTGATGAAGGAGAAGAAGGGGGATTGTCAATTGCTAAATTAATCGAAATGAAGTGGATTTATGATCAGTAATGACCAAGGTAACGATTCTTTGTGAAGATAATACTCACGAAAGATTTATTAGAGAATATTTGATATGTAGAGGTTTTGCCGACCGCGATATATTGCCTTTTCCCAATGTAAAAGGTAAGAAAGTTAATAATAACAATGCTTTTGTGATCAAGAACTATAAAAAAATTGTCACAAGTTATCGCAGCAGAAAGAATAATCAAGACTTGGCTATTGTAGTCATGATCGATGCTGATGATCAAAGTATTTATGAAAGATTAAAACAGTTTCACATAGCTCTAGATCCAGAAAAGGGAGAACTCAATCAAGATACTCGCTTCCCCAAAGAAAAAATAGCAATTTTTATACCTGCACGAAATATTGAAACTTGGTTTTATTACATTAATTCAGAACAACAATGTAATGAAAAAACTGATTATAAAAAACTAGAATATTCGCGACTCAGCATGCAACAAAGAGTTTCTCTAGCCAAAGTATCAGCAAAAAAGCTAGCACAAGAAATATGCCAGTCAAGTTTAAAAGATGATGCCCCTATGTCTTTACATCAAGCTTGTGAAGAGTTGAAAAGGCTTATGTAATTAAAGATTAAATCTTCTCAAAACCCAAAAAAATGGTTTCCGTCGCGGAAAATAATGTTATCGATGTAAAGATGATTAAGAAGAGATCGCGCTTATTCTGCTTCATAAATGCTTTAAAATACAAGCCTTTAAGCAAACTACTACCCTTGGGAATATACTCACTGCGCTTTTTATATGAGTAGACCACAATAATTAATTTTTCAAAAAGCTAATAGCTAATAGCTAATAGCTAATAGCTACGAACTAGCTAATCAAAAACGGAACGGACAGCACAAGGGCTTGAGGTTTCCTCAAGCCTCGTGTCCTTGTCTATTCAATTGAAAACGGCTGTAAGAGCAGAGAGCAAAGCTTATCCTAATTGAACCCTGTATATCTTGACTTATTCCCACTCAAAATTAATTCCCAAATAATCCTCTAACTGTTGATTATAAGGAGCAAAATAGTCTGATAATGTCTTTCTCAAGTCAGGTTCAACCTGATTATAAGCTCCTGCATTGACTTGAGGATAA
>JBCCDL010000306.1:0-7052 GCA_039030815.1 Cyanobacteria bacterium P01_A01_bin.83
GATCAAGCATCAACTCAGGTATTTAAAAGAAATTTATTTAATCAGCAATTATCTACCGCGATCGCCAATGCTAAGCGGAGCCAAAAACTGCTAGCAATTATATTTTGTAAGCTTAATTTTTTGAGTAGTACCAATGCCGCTATTGGGGATAAAAATAGCGAGCAACTGCTGCTAGCTTTAGAAGAAAGGTTAAGTACTTGCTTGCGGGCAGGAGACAGTGTTATTCGCTGGCAATTAGATAAATTTGCTTTATTATTGCCTCAAGTTAGTGATATCGAAGAAATAACTAAAATTAATCAACGGATTAGTCAGTCTCTTAAAGAATCATTTGCCCTGGGAGAAACTCATGCTGCTATTGATAGTGTCACAGGGATTGCCGTTTATCCTCAAGACGGCAGCGATCCTGAAATTTTATTGGCTAGTGCCAATACTGCCTTAGAACGCGCTCTCAGTAATCACAGCAGTTATCAATTCTATGATGATGCCATCAATTCCCAGGCTTTGGTGGCGATCGAGTTAGAAAGCTTATTACGTACCGCTATCGAACGAGAAGAGTTTCAGCTTTATTATCAGCCGCAAATCAATGTCAGCAATGGTAAAGTAGAGGCGATCGAGGCTTTGCTACGCTGGGAGCATCCTGAATTGGGCTTGGTTGCACCTGGCAACTTTATTAGACTAGCCGAGAAAACTAAGCTAATTGTACCGATTGGGGAATGGACTATTCGCACCGCCTGTAACCAAAATCAGCAATGGCAAACCCCAGATTCACAATCTTCCAGGATTACCGTCAGCTTATCTTTGGTTCAATTTCAACAGCCGAACTTACCACAAAAAATTGCCGAAACGTTAGCTAAAACTAAAATGGCTGCTAACTTACTAGAATTAGAAATTAGTGCGGCAACCTTAATGGATAACATAGACCATAGCCGTCATCTAATTAATCAGCTTAAAGCACTAGGAGTACAAATTGCTGTTGATGGGTTTACAACAGGATTTTTAGCCTTGGAGTATCTCAAGCGCATTCCTCTCGATACCCTAAAAATAGATCGTTCGTTAGTACAGCAGCTGACTGATAGTCCTCAAGATTTAGCAATTGTCACAGCATTAATCGAGTTGGGCAAGGGTTTTAACTTAAGAATAGTTGCCGAAGGTGTAGAAACTCAAGAGCAAGTAGAGCTGTTACGAAGTCTTAGTTGCCATCATATGCAAGGATTTTGGTTTGGTCGTCCCCTAGCACCAGACGAAGCCCAAAAGTTATTACAAATAAGCGATTCCCAAGAGGAAATTAATTCTATAGCAGAAAAACCACTAGAAAAAGCCTCAGATCAAGAACAAGAACCCGATGATGTCTAGTCACTTCAAATAGAAAGCTTAAGTCGGGGGAGAGCCAAGATTAAGATACTTGTAAAATAGTGCCAGATCAATATTTCATGCTGCTGCATTTAATAGCAGCCTCAGGTACTAAGCAAGAAAATTTAGTTGGTGTGCTTGGTTCGAGAGGTGTTGTCTCAGAAGTAGTCAATGGTAAACGCAGTATTAGCAAAGCCCAGGCAAAAGCTTTAGCTGAATTCTTCCCTGTCGATGTAGGATTGTTTATTTAAAAGGGTCTAATTTCTATGTCCTTCATCCTTATGACCAGCCAACAAAACCGATCCCAAATATAACTTCATACAAGGATATCTCATGCTGTTTTAGTTTGCTTCAACTGATTGCGGTCGGGTAATTCTCTTTCCAAATATCGTAAACGAGGCTCGCGATAGGCGACCGCCACTACCATTAAATTAATGATTCCTAGTAATACCAACAGCAACGTTACTCCTTGACCCATTCCTGTATTGATAATTTTGCCAACCATCTGAGACAGTAAACTCTCTTTAGCCATTAATGGATTCATGACATTATCTACCAAAGGTCCTGCCAGTAAATAAGCGCAGATAGCCAAGGAGCGCTCTAAAGTTTGCTGCAAAGCAAAAACTCGACCCTGAAGGCGGCTAGGAACTTTACTCTGCCAAATTATCTGGTTGCAGCTAACAATAATGGGTTGAGAGAATAGATAACCAAAAATGCCAATTGCCAAAACAAAGGGGGAGATTTTCAGACCGCCAAACAATACAATTAGTCCCTGAAAACCAACAAAAACGATAATTGCCTTGACCCGATTTTTGGGTCCAGACCACAGGCTCATCAAGACACTGCCCAAAAGCATGCCACAACCACCAACAGATAAGACAAACCCTAGTCGCTCAGTAGATCCAGGTTGATATAGCAAAGGCCAGACAACAACCTCGATCATTGCCGTGGTGAAATAACTAATGGCAATAAAACAGACCAGACGGACTAAACCAGGTCGGAGGACTATGTAATTCCAGCCAGCAATAGCATCAACAATTACTTGATTTACTACTTTTCTCTTGACTCTGGTGTATCTCTTAAAATCAGGAAACTTAACGCTAATCAGAGTCAGAATGGCAATAATAAAGGTCGCAATATCAATTGATAAAATGGTTTTTAACCCAAAATAATTCAATAATAATCCTGCGATCGCTGGTGAGGCAATTTTGGCGATCGCAAAAGAAGCCTGTACCATACCATTTGCTCGACTCAAATTATGAGGAGGAACGAGTTGAGCGATCGCAGCAGTGTAAGCGGGCTGCTGAAAAGCGTTTAGGCTCGAAGAAATAATTAAAGCTAAATAGATATGCCAAACTGCCAAACTATCAGACCAGACTAAAGACAAAATAGCGATCGTAATCATGCCAGTGCCTAAATCGCTCATAATCATTGCATGACGACGATTCCAGCGATCAACAAACACCCCTGCCAAAGGAGAAATAATCACCTTGGGTAGATACATAAAAAGTATCGTCAAGGCAAATTGGGTAATTGTTCCTGTGTCTTGATAGGTACGTTCGAGAATCCAAAATCCCAGAGCAAATTCAGTTAATTTTGTCCCTAGTAAAGAAATAACTTGTCCGAACCAAATAATTAAAAAAGTGTGCATACAACATTAAAAATAATCAAATAAAAAAGAGTGAATATTAGTAATAAATTTTACTAATATGTAATAGGTTTGGACTGTGTCATTCGCTAGATATTAACCTTAATTTAAAGTTTTAACGCTTTACCCTACTCATTTTAGTTCTACCCTTGTTGGATTTTTGCTCTTAACAGGACGATACGAATACCGCCCTAAAAGGATGATGTAACTTGCTTACAAACGCTACGCAGTATACATCCATTTTCTTTGATTACCATTAATTACATGAATATAGGAGAAGATATATACTTTCATTTTGATCAACAGTAACCCGTCCGTTTAGAACGGGAAACCTGCGTTGACTTCTTCAGAGAGTCTCTCTTTGCGAGGCGATGGGGCGTGGGTTCCCCGCAAACGATAGAGTTGAGATCACGACTTTAGGAAAATACCAAATACCTGGTTGTACCATAATGCTGCTTCGAGACAGTTAACGATCAACTCAAAAATATATTTCAAATCGAACATTCAAGACACCGTAGTATCTGGAATTTCTTAGTCAATTTGATGGCTGGGTTGATTGCTTATACCTATCTACCTAACAAACCTTCCCTTGATTTAGAGCCGAAAGATTTACTAGCACTACCCTCGGCTACTTTTTAACTTTGTCGAACTCACGTTAAAGTAGGATTGATTATGATGGCAAAATTACAATTTTCTTGATTGAGGTTTATTTTGAGCGTAAAATTGCAGTTGATTTTTAACATCAGCTAGCAAAGATTGAATTATAGATTACTTAAATGCAAAATGACGGAGTCCCGTCGAGGGGTATTGAGATAATCTGTTAGCACTAATAAAAATCACTCAAATGTGATTGTTGCTAACACTACCTTATACCCCATGTCATAAACTAGAATCAAAGGCGATCAAAGAAAATAGCGAAAATCAATGGCAAGGGCGGAGAATTACTCGGAAAATTATTATCTAATTTTGGGAGTATCCCAAAACGCAAGTGTTAGAGAGATTAAGTTGGCATTTCGCCAATTAGCGCGTCTATATCATCCAGATTTAAATCCTAACGATCCTGTTTCTGCTGAAAAATTCAAGCAGGTTTCTCAAGCCTATGATGTGCTATCGGACAAAAACAAACGTCGTCGTTATGATCGCCATATTCCTGCTGAAGCGTCGACCTCAAGCACCAGCTCAACTAACCCTGATGCAACACCGATTTCCGCATTAGATTTTTATAATCGCGGCTTACAACATACCCAAGCTAAAAAGTATCGTAGCGCAATTGATGATTATTCCAAGGCGATTGAAATAAATCCCAAGTTTATTGATGCTTATCTTAAAAGGTGTGAAATGCGTTATAAGCTGGGAGATAATCAGGGAGTTTTGAGTGATTGTTATGAAGTGTTTAGTATTGATCCCACAGTAGCCAAGGCTTACTACTATCAAGGCAGAGCAAGATATAGCTTGAGCTATACCCAACAAGCAATTGAGTCTTACAGTTTAGCGATCGCTAATGACCCAAATTACTCTCAAGCATATTACTATCGAGGTATTGCTTATAAAGAGCTTCAAAGCATCAGTAATGCTATTAATGATTTAAATAAAGCGGCAGAATTATTTCGCTCCCAGAAAAATTTTGAAGCTTATCGTCGTACCCAAAAGATAGTCAATGAGTCTACAGGTCGTAAAATACCAGGTCATAAATCTAATTTGGGATATAGTTTTTTAGAAACATTGGGTCTTTCCTTTTTTAATCCTGGAGGAGGATTATTGCCCGCATTTTCTCGCTTAAATGACAAACAATTAATGCAGGTAGGAAGCATCTACGGCATTTTTTCTTCCCTGTGCTTTGTTTGTAGTTATTATATGATGGGTTTAACATTAGGAGAGTTGGCTATTTGGCAGCTATTCTTGATTGGCATGATACCTTTTATTAGCATGGTAATTACAGGTAGTATAATGCGTTCTTTTTGGCATTACCGTGGTAAATTTGAGGTCGATATTTTTATTGCAGGAGTTGCAGTTGCTCCTTTTGCCTTTTCTGCTATTTTGATCGGTTTCGTTTCGCTTTCGGCTGTGTCATTGATAATTCCTTTATTGCTTTTAGGTTGCTCTTATAGTGTTTTGACCCTTCAGGCAGGATATGTTCAATTACTTAATTTAACCGAAGCAAAAGCGTCATCTCTGGTAGTTTTAATGCTAATGATAAATAGCTATATTTCCTATGTTTTTATATCTAGTTTCATCGGGTCTTAAATGTAGGATATAATCGTTTCAATTAATTTCTTTTAATTTCCTTAAAAATTCTCATATTATCTTAATTTAAAAATGATGCTCTCATAACAAAATAAGTTGCAGCAAATAACAAGTTTAGAAGCAGATCGATTATGAAACAAGCAATATTATTTCTTTCAGCATTAGCTATAGCTTTGAGTCCTAATCTAGTCAGAGCTGATAATGAGATGAGTGGAGCAGAAGTATTACAGTCCTCCAGCTTTACTGGCGAAAATGGTCACGAAGTAAGCGGTGGGGTGGAAATTGTCAAACAGGGAGATATCCTGTATTTAGTGCTTCAGGATGATTTTGAATTTGACGGCGCACCTGATCCCAAGCTGGGATTTTCGCAAAATGATCAATTTGTCGAAGATAGTTTATTTTCGGGTTTAAATTTGGATCGAGGAAAGCAAATTTATCGATTGCCAGCAGGTTTTGATGTGGCAAATTACGATGAAATAACGGTTTGGTGTGATGAATTTGACGTATCCTTAGCCGAAGCAAAATATTAGTATATTTATTAATAAAATCACTAAGCTCAGGCAATACCTGCCTCAGTATCAGCATTGTATATTTGTGATCAATCAGTTATTCACAAGCCTGAAGGTAGAGTGGGCAATGCCCACCTTACAGAAATATCTATGGCATTCTTGCTTCTATTTGGTATTGGATAGCAATCATCTCTTCACAAGCGGGACTTCCTGCCGTTTATGTTAAATAGCTTCTTTAATCCATTGTTTTACCGTTGCTACCACCTCCTCCAGGGGCAAGTCTTGAGATTCCTTGGTAGCTCGTTTAACTACTTCAACTTTGCCATCAGTAAGCGATCGCCCTGTAACCACTCGATATGGTATACCGACTAATTCACTATCCTTAAATTTGACTCCTGCCCTCTCTTTGCGGTCATCTAAGATGACTTCTACCCCAGCCTGCTTAAACTCTTCGTATAGCTTCTCTCCCGCAGCCATTTTTGACCTATCAGAGACATTAGGGACAATCACCACTACATGATAAGGAGCGATCGCTACAGGCCAAATAATCCCGTCTTTGTCGTAGGATTGTTCGACTGCTGCTTGAGCCAGACGGGAAACGCCGATACCATAACACCCCATCCACAGCGGTTCAGTTTTGCCCTGTTCGTTGGTAAAATTGGCTTCCATTGCTTCAGAGTATTTTGTTCCCAGTTGGAAAATATGTCCTGCTTCAATTCCTCTGGCACTTTGAAGAATTTGACTAGGATCATGAATTGCGCGATCGCCTGCCTTAGCTGACTGAATATCTACCTGCAATTTAGGTAAATTGAAATTAACGCCCCAGTTTGCCCCGACAACATGATAACCAACTTCATTGGCTCCAGTGACAAAGTTTTTGGCATCAATCACAGTTTGATCTACTAAGCGCAAAAATTGTTTAGCAACGTTTTTAGAGGCACTTATGTAATCGTCATCAAGATCGGGAGCAATGTAGCCCAAAGGTAATGATTTAGCTGCCCATTTTTTCTGGGCTGTGGCATCAGGTACAGTTAGGGAAATAACTGTTTTTGCTTTGTATTGAGGTGCTAGTTTAGTTAATTCATTGATCAGTTTAACTTCATTCACATCGCGATCGCCACGAATGTTAATCAAGACCAATACTGTCATACCGTTATCGTAAACAACTTCATACAGCACGTTTTTGACAATTACTGTCGGCGAACATTGAACAACTTCAGCTAATTTAGCAATAGTTTCCGTATCAGGGGTTGCCAGTTTCTCGTAACTATTAAAAGGCGATTCTGACACATCTGCCACCA
>JBCCDL010000307.1:0-7048 GCA_039030815.1 Cyanobacteria bacterium P01_A01_bin.83
CTAACTACCACCGTTAAAGATAATTTAACCTCTGAGAAAATTCAGCTAGAGTTCAAACCAATCTTGGAAGACTTTGATGCCAGTGACGAAGAGTTAAGCACTCGCTTGGCAGTGTTAGACAATCCCACTCTTACCAGAATGTTAGAGTTGCGGGGCGATATGGATGCGATTGAAATTTCAGCGATCGCTGGGGAGTTGGAAATTGCTCGCGATCAGGTATTGGAAGATAATAGGCAAAATGTTAGTAAAGCCAAGGCAGTAGCAGAAAGACAATGGTTACAGGTGCAGTCTTATCTACGAGATACTGGTAGAGGAGAACTGAATCCTGATGGTATTAAACGGGAACTAGAATTGCTGCTCAAAGATCCTCAAGCAGGGGGTGCGGCACTAAAAGCCAGATTAGCTAACTTTGACCGCAAGACTTTGGTGCAGTTATTAGCACAACGTCAGGATTTAAGTGAGTCGCAAATTGAAGATACTGTCGATAGTATTGAAAGTTCTTGGACGAAAGTCACTAATGCACCTCAAAAACTAGTAGGTAAGGCACAAGAGCAATATAATCTTGCTACATCAGAGATTGCTAGCTATCTGCGTAAAACTGGTAAGCCTGAACTCAATCCTAAAGGAATCGAACGAGATTTAACTTTATTATTTAATAATCCCAAATTAGGTTCGAGGGCGATCCGCCAACGCCTATCAGCAATGGATCGAGACACCCTAGTCCAGCTACTAGCTCAACGCCGAGATTTGAATGAAAGTGATGTTGAACAAGTAATTAATGACGTTCAGTCTACCCTCAAGAAAATTGCTAAGGCACCCCGTCGGGCAGCTATCCGCACTCAAGAGAAGATTCAAGATTTCCAAACTGCGATCGCCGATTATCTCCGTGATACTGATAAGGCGGAATTAAGCCCCACAGGAATTAAGCGGGATATCGAATTGCTGATCAACGATCCTCGTGCTGGTGCCGAAAGTCTCAAAGACAGATTAGCTAGCTTTGATCGTTCCACTTTAGTGGCACTCTTAACTCAACGAGGAGACATAGCCGAATCAGACGTTAATCAGGTTGTCGATCAGATTTTAGAGGTTAGAGATAACATTTTATCTCAGCTACAGGTAGTCCAGGATAAAATTCAATCTGTCATTGATCGCATCTTAGCCAAGATTAAAGCCTATCTTGACAGTTTAGATCGACCAGAACTCGCCTACGCAGGTATCAAACGAGATATCAATGTTTTATTTGACGATCCTCAAGCTGGTTTTCATGCCCTCAAAGACCGCTTTTCCCAGGTTGACCGTAATACTATGATTGCAGTCATGAGTTCTCGTCAAGATATCTCCGAAGCAGATGCCGAACGTCTGATCAGCCAAGTAGAAAAAACTCGCGATCGCGCTCTGCAACGTGCCGAACGCATTCAAACAGAAGCTGCTATGCGTTTAGAATCTGCTAAAAAACAAGCCGCAAGGCAAGTTGAAGAGACTCGTAAAGCTGCCGCTACTGCTTCGTGGTGGTTGTTTCTCACTGGTTTAATCAGTGCGATCGCTTCTGCTGGTGCTGGTATGTTAGGTGTTGTGGGTTAATTAAGTAACACTCTTAAGAAACACATTCTGAGGGTGAGGAATGGGGAACAAGTAATAGATAATAATTGATCAAGCGTAGCTATTTATGTAGCTGCGCTTTTATTTTTGATTTAAATTACACTAAATCCGATTGACAAAAGATATTACTGGTCTGTAACAATATGTTCCAATACAAAACTCATTCCTTCCTGCCAACCCTCTGGGGCTAGTTGACCTGCAAAATATGCCGCAGATTGCTTAAGTTTCAATTTATTTCCTTTGGCGTTAGGAATTACCACAGCGTAATTAGCTTGTTCTAACATTGGTAAATCGTTAGGACTATCCCCTAAAGCGATAATACCCACATCCTCTTGCCAAATTTGGACATAATGTTGTTTTAATTGGTCAAAAAAACTGGCTTTACTAAAAAATCCCATGACATGATGAAACCTGCCTCCTTTGACGCACTGTAGCTGAATCTTAGCTAGTTCTTGCTGAAAATCATTTAGTGCTGATTCAGTATCCTGCCACAATAAAGGTTCTGTGGCATTTCGCGCCATGGCATTCTCGGTATCACTAGCTGATAACCCTGTCCAACTCATAACCTCATTTACTGTTGCTTCGGCAAATCCTTGATATTTCAAGTTTAACTTGGCTTTAATTGTCGCTAAATCCGAGAGAAATTGCGATCGCGGTGTGGCTAAATGCTGAATCCCACCAATACCGCATAAAATACCGCCGTTTTCACAGATAAAGGGTTCTTGATTATTAAGTTGCTGGCGGATTTCTAAAATTTCGGCTTGGGTTTTGCTGGAGTTGAGAATCAGCGGTATCTTTCTCGCTCTTAATTCGACCAGAGCATTCTTAGCAGCATCAAATTGATAAGTTTGATGGTCTAACAGCGTTCCATCTAAGTCTGTAACAACGATGTATTTAATAAATTGTTTGAACTTAAATTAACTTAAAAATACTTTAAGAAATTACAAAAATATAAAAGGTGTTACCTAAATATGGGATGATTTGGATTGACGGAGTGAGGGAGTGAGGAAGTGACGAGGGGACTGGGGGAGTTTTTTTAGCTACTCTTAGTATCAGAAAACACATTTACTGGCGTTTTGACACGTAAATTAGCCCTCTTCTGTCACTTTCCGAGATGGATCTATACAGGGAGAGAATTACAGTTATTTTCTAATTTAAGTTTTTATTATTAGAAAAAAATCGACCAATCCTTTTTCCTCTAAAGACTCCAGAATTTAGAAATTATAAAAGTTTTCGGAGTCTGACAGAAGAGGGTTAGAGTGCTTACTCACTGGTTTGTTAAAAACCTACTATGAGTGAGCACAGGGTGACGGGGTGACCAGAGGCAAACAAAGCAGTCAATAGACTTATGGGCACGAATCATAATTGACTACTGAGGTAAGAGGTTAAAAGTTAAAGGTTGGAGGGAAAATTGATTTATTTTCTATTCATGCAAGAGATGCCATGAACTGTCGTTCACAACCCAGGGATAAAAATAGAATGTTCAACGAATTTAAATTGTTCTAGCTTCTATTTTCAAGACAGGTCTAATTAAAAGATCATCGTCTAGCTGTGCAATACCAACTAAAATTATGCTTCATAAGTTTGAATCTCTTCTGGTGCTAGCTGACGCAAAATCGGGATAGCGCGATCGCCAAAACCGCCAATATTATTAACCAACACCAGATATTTATTGGCTTCTAGATATTGACGAAAGGGGACAGTATCCCCAGCAGTGCTAGTAGCCCAGCCTGCACCACCGCCGACAAAAACACTACCCATTGCTCCGCCAATCGCCCCCAAAATCCCCCCTACAATATGATTGCCAGGATCTCCAGCCCAATCTAGATTATCTAAACCAGTAATCAGATTAAAAATATAGCCACCGACGAAACCAAAAGGAACTAGCCAGTAAGCCATAAACTTGGCTTTTTTTCGGGCTTGTTCCTTGGGGTCGTATAATCCGAGATCGTCAGCAGTTTTATAACCTCTACCTGCGATCGCAATTTTGCTTAAGGGGATTCCTGCTTTTTCTAATGCTGTGTAGGCTTCTTCCGCCTTAAAGCGATCGGGTAGTACAGCAATTAGATAGTTCATGGCTTAACTCTTATTGATTAAATCAAACATCATTAAAATCCTATCCCAAAGGAGCATTGAATTGAATTGACTCGGGTAGAAACCCCACAAATATTAACTAAGTGTCCCAGCCCTCTTTGGGCATTTTTTTAAAAACGATTAGAATGTTGTATCGGAAACTTTGTTGCCAACTAGTTGGTTTAGATCAAATATGACCAGATCAATTTCTGTGGGAGTAATTTTAGGAACTCGCCCTGAAGCAATTAAACTTGCTCCAGTGATCAAACAGCTAAACAGTCTTAGCGCAATCAAAACTCATCTAATTCTGACAGGACAGCATCGGGAAATGGTTGATCGAGTCATGAAACTATTTGATTTACAAGCTGATTATGATTTGGATATTATGAAACCAAAGCAAACCTTGACTGGTATTACTTGCGATAGCTTGCAGGGACTAGCAGGGATTTTTGCTGAGATTCAACCTCAATTAATTTTTGTCCAGGGTGATACCACTACGGCTTTCTCCGCTGCTTTGGCAGCATTTTATCATCAAATTCCCATCGCTCATGTGGAAGCTGGCTTACGCACCGATAACCTATATAATCCCTATCCAGAAGAAGCCAATCGCCGTCTGATTTCACAAATTGCGCAACTGCACTTCGCCCCAACTAAACTAGCCGTTACCAATCTGCAAAAGTCGGGAGTAACGGGGGCAATTCATCACACAGGAAACACGGTAATTGATAGCCTGTTGACCGTAGCCAACAGTAAGCCCAAATGTAATGTAGCCAGTTTAGATTGGTCAAAGTATCGAGTATTGTTAGCCACAGTTCATCGACGGGAAAACTGGGGTGAACCATTGCAGGATATTTTGCAGGGATTTACCACCATCTTGGATCGCTTTGAGGATACGGCTCTTTTATTACCCCTGCACCGCAATCCTACCGTGCGCGACCCGATCAAAGCAGTATTGGGCAATCACCCTCGGGTATTTCTCACCGAACCCTTGGACTATGGAGAATTAGTAGGTGCTATTGCTCGCTGTCACCTTTTACTTACCGACTCGGGAGGCTTACAGGAAGAAGCCCCTAGTTTAGGTAAGCCCGTACTGATATTGCGATCAACTACCGAAAGACCAGAAGCTGTTGAAGCTGGCACCGCAAAGCTGGTTGGCACTAATCCTCAATCAATTGTTGAGGCTACTGCTCAATTGCTAGAAAATTCGGATATTTATCAACAAATGGCAACTGCAATTAATCCCTTTGGTGATGGTCAAGCCTCTAGTAGGATTGTCCAAATTGCCCAAGACTATTTGTCTAAAATATCTGGTGTTGCTGATTTATAACAAGAAGTCTATTGTTCCCGATGATGAGGCGCATTGACATACTCACCATCCTACACTGACGCTAAAGAACGGTGATTCTGGGGTTAAACAGCAACAGGAAGTTGAACTTCTCTTACGTCGCCTAACCCAAGAGTCGATGCCCCGACTCTCAACAAATTAACTGAAGCGTTCCAATCTCTTGGTATATTTTTAGTTTGGCAGCTAGGGCAATCCCAAAATCTATCAGATAGACTCAATTCTTTATGGATATACCCACAATGCGAACAGGTTTTAGAACTTGGATAGTAGCGGTCTACAAAGTGAACTACTTTTCCTTTGATAGCTGCAACAGTTTGGAGGATTTCTAGAAAAGTAGCAAAACTCAAATCGCTAACCTTTCGACCCCACAGCCGTTTCATGCTATCCAAGTTTAAATCTTCAAATATCAGTACATCATATTTATTAGTGAGATCGTGTGCCAATTTCCAGAACCAATCGCGGCGTTTATTAGAAATATCCTCGTGAACTCGATTGAGATGGTCTTTAGCTTTATACCAATTATTTGAACCTTTTTTCTTGCTAGATAGGTTTCTACTAGCTGCTTTTAATTTATTTCTAGATTGTTTGAAAAATAAAGGAGACTCAATTGATGTTCCATCACTCACCGTTAAAAATGTCTTTAATCGCAGCGCATACGCGCAGAGCGTCGCTAGACGCGACTTGGCTGCTTCGCAGCCTGCATCGAAGGCTGCAATTTTACCCGTCACGACTCCGAAAGATGAGGTCGCGTCTTTTGAGGTTTCCTCGCAAAGGGCTAGCACGCATGCAGCTTGTGATGACCGTTTATCGACATAATCAGATACAACCAAGATAAATAGCTCACCTAGATTGTTTCTCTTAATAGTTAATGTCTTAACTTTTCCTTGTATTTCCCGACTCTTTGAAAACTTATAAACTCTATTGCCAATGCGTATTTTATTGCCAGATAAAAATTTATATCCAGCCTGTTTGAGCGTGAAAGACTTATACTTTCTAGTCTTTTTGAAACTAGGGGGTCTAGTTCCTTTTTTGTGCTGTTTAAAGAAAAGCTTGTACGCAATGTGTTTGACTTTAGAACGAAAAGCTTTGAAGTTGTCCCTTGATGGGGTACTTCTGAACTTTCCGTTGTCTCTTTGGACGTAGAAGTGCCATCCGAGAAAATCAAATCCATCTGTATCTGTCGAGGCTGTTACTTTGGTCTTTCTCTGGCTAACGTTCATACCTCTGGCAACTAGAAATTCTTCAATTTTTGCTAGTAATTGTTCAGCATCATCTTTAGGTTTTAGTATAAAAACCATGTCATCGGCGTACCTTATACCTTTCGATTTTGGTTTCTCGAAAGGTCTGCGTTTGGATTCTCCTATCTTTTCGATTCCGTTCAGGGATATATTTGCCAGAAGTGGGCTAATGACCCCTCCTTGTGGTGTTCCTTGTTCGGGAAATTTTGGATTAACGCCAGATTTGAGACATTTGTTTAGCCCTTCTTTGATATAGTTGGGTGCAATGACTCTGTTTAAGATTGCCTTGTGACTTATGCGGTCGAAGCACTTTTCAATGTCTATTTCTAAGACTCTTTTATCCTTTCCATTGCAGGAGCTTCGTAGGTTATTGAACAGGACTTTTTGTGCATCATGTGTGCTTCTTCCTGGTCTAAAACCGTAACTTCTTTCATGGAATGTCGCTTCGTGTGCTGGTTCTAGAGCGTATTTGACAAGGCATTGCCATGCTCTGTCGGCGATTGTGGGAACTTTGAGGATTCGTTTTGTTCCGTCCTTTTTTGGGATAGGAATTTCTTCGCAATCCTTAATTAGACTGAATCCTCTACTTATTCTGGTTTGGCTGCATTTATTCATCACCTCTAAACGACGCTCATTTATTTTCTGTGCTGAGCAAGTTGCTTCGGTTAAAAAGCGATGCAGCGCGCACATGCGGGACAGGGCGAATGCCCAGATCGTCGTCTTCGACGACTGGCAAAGCTTTGCTTTGCGTCCCTTTGTTGGGGGTTTCCCCCATGAGCGACTGCATCAAGAC
>JBCCDL010000308.1:0-7040 GCA_039030815.1 Cyanobacteria bacterium P01_A01_bin.83
CAATATAGTTCCCAATTAAACTTTTTTTCTATTGATTGCTGAGGTAACTAACTCTCATTGCCCTATATTAGTATCTGCAAGATGCTGTTGATTTTGTCAACAAAACAATCACTTACTCCTTACTCCTTACTCCTTACTCCTTGTTCCTTTTAAATGTCTAACCCACTGTTGATTAATTTAGCCGTCTTATTTGATAAACCGACAGGCATTGCTACCTATGCTCAAAATATTATCACTAGTCTAGATAGCTTAAATCCGATCTTGCTTTCGACTCAAACTTTTCCAGGCTTTAAGCAGTATAAAATCAATCATCAGATGAGTCCTGCCCAAGGCAGGGGAGGACATCTGAGACGTTTATTATGGACACAGTTTCAGCTACCGCAGATTTATCGGCAGTTGAATGCTGATTTAATCTACTCTCCCATCCCCGAAGCACCTCTATATAGTCAGTCACGCTATGTAGTAATGGCGCACGATTTAATCCCCCTAAGGTTTCCCCGTCGCACTTCGCCTCTAACCAATTATTTTCGTTATGTAGTTCCCAAAGTATTACACCAAGCAGAACACATTATCTGTAACTCTCAAGCAACTGCACAAGATCTGAGTGATTATTACGGCATCGCTGCCAATAAAATTACACCAATCTTACTAGGTTACAACAAGTCTCACTTTTATCCTCGAAAAACAGCTAGCAACTCGCAACCGCCTTATTTTCTATATCTTGGTCGTCAAGATCCTTATAAAAATCTCCAGGGTTTGATTAATGCTTTTGCTGCTCTTAATAATCAAGATTATCATCTGGCGATCGCAGGTTCTACCGATCCTCGTTTTACCCCTCAACTTCAGCAATTGGCGGCAGAATTGGGGATAACCTCTAGAATTAGGTGGCTTGATTATCTTGGTTATCAAGACTTACCTGACATTATTAGTAATGCCCTGGCTTTGATACTACCCACTTTCTGGGAAGGCTTTGGACTACCCGTACTTGAAGCAATGGCTTGTGGAACTCCTGTTATTACCTCCAACTTGGCTTCTTTACCCGAAATTACTGGAGATGCCGCAATTTTAATTGATCCTTATAATACCCTAACCCTTACTGATGCGATGACAAATTTAATCCAAGATACACAAATGCGATCGCAATTAAGTCAACGCGGCATAAACCAGGCACAGAAATTTAGTTGGACAAAGACAGGTGATGCTACCAGAGAAGTGTTAAAGCAATATCTTTAAAGTTCGTCTCTAAAGATGAATGTATCGATTAAATTAATTAGCTGTCTTTTATTATCCTTTATCTCTTGCTACTCCTTTCCTCAAACCTAAATCATAGATACAGCCTCTTGTGGATTGATGAGGTATGCAACTCAACTAACTACTAACCATTAACCACCCTAAAAAATCTGAGCATTTAGACTACACCTGATAAAAATGAGAAACAAAGGGCTAGCCCGCATGTACTTGTCCGTATCTACTGCAATAAACAATTCAATAATTAAAAATTTGTAAACATATCTTGATATTGCGATCGCATTTTCTAGAAGTTAATTAAGGTTAGAGAAGCCGCTAAATTTGAGCCTTATAAAATATGGTTTCGGTGATTTATTCTCCAGAATTTTTAGAACATGATACAGGCTATGGTCATCCCGAAAAAGCAAGCAGATTAGCAGCGGTCGTTAGTACCTTAAAAACTTCTCAATGGCAGAATCAAATTAGGTGGCAATCTCCAACTGACGTTAATTCAAGAGATGTATTGTCTCATATTCAAAAAGTTCATACCCTAGAACACATTGAACGAATAGAGCGCGTTGCCGCTAAAGGAGGAGGATATTTAGACGGTGACACCCCAATCTCAGCCCGTAGTTATGAAGTTGCTTTGTTGGCAGTGAGTGCTTGGCTAGACGGAATTGACCAAGTATTAGCCCATCAACCTACTTTTGTCTTAGCACGTCCTCCAGGACATCATGCTACCAGAGATACAGCAATGGGATTTTGCCTATTTTCTAATGCTGCGATCGCTGCTGAATATGCCTTAACTAAACCTAATGTAAAACGAGTGGGCATTTTGGACTGGGATGTGCATCATGGTAATGGAACTGAGGCAATTATCAAAGACAATCCCAATATTGCTTATTGTTCTTTACATCAGCACCCTTGCTATCCAGGAACAGGAACTAACCATGGTATAAGTGGTCAATATCATAATATCTTGAATTTACCTTTGAACACAGGTAGTACTATTGCTGACTATCAGTTATTTTTTGAGCAAGAGGTAAAACCCTTTTTTGTTAATTGGCAGCCAGATATTTTTATAGTTAGTGCTGGTTACGATGCTAATGACAATGATCCCCTAGCAGGTATAGCACTGGAACCCCAAGATTATAGTTTATTAACAAAATATGTGTTGGAAATTACCAAATTTCCTCTATTTGGTTTAGAAGGCGGTTATCATTTAGAAGCTTTAGCTCAATCTGTAGTTGCCACTTTACGGGTTTGTCTGTAATAGTTGTTGATTATTTGTTAACAATCCTATTGAAATTTTTTCTACAAACTTTAGTCTTAATGCTCATTATTTTGAGTGATTTCGCTTAATAAAAAAATAGAGCGGCGATAAATAATATGAATATTGCTACGTCTGAACCATCTTTGTACCAGTTATCTCAAAATTTAGCTCAACCTTTGGCTCCTATATCTGTTGGTGCAGAAACTCTTAATTCATATGTCAGTAGCATAACGGAACTATTAATTAAAGAGCAGCTCAAAGCAACTGTTTGGGTAAAGTTGCCTCAGACCAAGAGCTGGCTGAGTCAAATTCAGAAGCTATACCAAGCGGGAAATGTGGAACGCATTATTATGTGTAACAGTCAAAAAGGCAATGGAAAAGCATCCTGGTTTGCGGATGTGGCATCTCAAACTGAAGTTGTTTCTTTAAGATTGAATCAGAGTCCTACATTACAAAGAGAATCTTTTTTCATAGTTTATGCAGACAATTTATGCACGTTGCTTTTAGCGCAATGGCAAAAAAGTAAAATTCAAATTGATGCCTCGGGCAAAAGACTACAGCAGCCATATTTAGAAATGGTATCCACCGTCTCTCCCCAGGTTATTACATCGCTTCTTGTGGGAATCAAACAAAATGTGGTGTCAGGAGATAAGTTGAGGGATGAAGATTTTAGCATTAACTCCAACTTGGAAGTTAGATCTGATTTACTCAATAAGTTGATTTTGGAGCAGGTTAAGCAACAAGAAATATTACAGACTGGCTTGAGTCCCACAGCTAAAAACAAACAGATTTCAGAACCTAACAGGAGTGTATTGGTATTACAGGACAATTTTCTTGATAACTTAGTTCAAGAATTGCGATCGCCAATTACTCATATGAAAACAGCCCTAAGTCTACTCGAATCAAAACAGATCAAGGGAGAACAACGTCAGCGTTACCTACAGATGGTCAGCGATGAATGCGATCGTCAGAATTCTTTAGTTAGTGGGTTATTAGAGTTGTTGCAGCTTGATACACCAACTGAAGCCGAATACCTCCGTTTAGATGATATTGTTCCAGGAATAGTAAGCACTTACCAACCTTTAGCCGAAGAAAAGAAAATCCAGCTAGGATACACAATTCCCGCTAATCTACCACCAATCTGTTGTCCTCTTAATTGGTTCAGACAAATTATTATTAACCTACTTAATAATAGTTTGCAATTCACTCCCGCAAATGGCAAAGTATTTGTACAAGCATCTTTCAAGAAAGAAAGCGAGCAGATAGAAATATTAGTTATGGATACTGGAGTAGGTATTTCTAGTAGTAACATTAGCAAAATTTTCGATGGTTTCTATCGTACAAAACCGACCGTGAAAGAGAAAGAAACAGGAGCAGGTTTAGGTCTAACCTTAGTTAAACAACTAGTTCAGCGTTGTAGCGGCACTATCACGGTAACCAGCAAACTAAATAAAGGAACCACCTTTAAAATTTTGATGCCTGCAATTCCCGCTGAATTAATTTAGCCTTAAACGAAACAGGCTAGAGGATTGATATTCAAGATGGATATTCAACTTAATATAGCAAGGGTTCTATAAACACGCCTGGAGACTCAGGTCTTTCTTGTAAGCTAAGAACTCGAAGGGTAGAATACTCCCAGCTTAGTCTATTGTGCGATTCGTTGTTGTGAAACCTATATAAATAGGGGGATGCAGCACATTTCCCAAGTAACCCAAATCGGGTCGAGTTCGCACTTTAATCCTTGGGAAATGATAACTTACATTTCATCAAAGTGAGGTGAATAACCTAGAAAACCAAGTCTTTGCACTCTTGCGCGGAGTAGAAAAGCATACAGCGTCCCTCTCGGCGACGAGAGAGAGAAGTTTCCCTTATATCTGGACTGATAAACCAGATGTAATCTGCGGGAGTAAAAGCGGGGTAAGCGACGCAGCAAGCGAAGCTTGCAAGCGTCACGCAGTGGCGCGACTTGGGCGCACACGCCCTGCGCTGAAAACGCCAAACCGCAAGCAAGAGTTCTATAACCGACCCTGGACTGAGAGTAATCTCAAGGAAAAGGACATTCGTGGGGTAGATAAACGAATCATCAACTGAACCATCTTAAAAGCTGAGTAGGGGATATAAGCTAGTGGGTAATGCCACACCCTACGTCTGGAAAATCAGACAGAGCTTAAGTTTACAGTAATAATAGAGTATTGTAACGCGCAACTAGCTCAATAGGTGGAAAGATGAACCCTAAAGAACTCTAACAAATGAATGTAGGAACGAAGTAACCCAATTACACCCCCAAATTAGCTGGTAGGTATCAAACCGTATGGTGTGGTTGGATGGGATGGGTCAAGAAGCCAACGCCTAACCTGAAATAACAGGTAAAGCTGTAAAAGAGATGGGGTAACGCCCAGGATAAGCTGACGTGACTCGCAAATGTATCAAAGATAAAGGTGTAATTAACAGTGCATAAGCCTAATACAGATTCAAAATCGAAGACTGTGGGATGGGATGACATCGATTGGCAACGAGTCGATAGATATGTCTACAAGCTGCAAAAGCGCATTTATTCTGCTACATGCGGCTAAAGCCTTTGTCGTCGTGGAGAAACAAAACAAGTTCGTAAACTCCAAAAAACACTGATGAATTCCTGGTCATGTAAAGTACTAGCAGTTCGCAAGGTAACTCAAGAAAATCGTGGCAAAAAAACGGCAGGTGTGGATGGAATCAAGCATCTATCCCCAGTAGCTCGTATGAAGCTCGTAGGACAATTGAAACTTACAGGTAAAAGTAAACCGACCCGAAGAGTTTGGATACCAAAACCTGGAAAAGATGAGAAACGTCCATTAGGAATACCCACTATTCACGACCGCGCTTTACAAGGAGTAGTTAAAACTGCCCTAGAACCCGAA
Organism: Cyanobacteria bacterium P01_A01_bin.83; assembly: GCA_039030815.1. GTDB lineage: Bacteria > Cyanobacteriota > Cyanobacteriia > Cyanobacteriales > Xenococcaceae > Waterburya. Next base: position 5,398 of record JBCCDL010000308.1, read on the forward strand.
TGGGAGGCAAAATTTGAAGCCTCAAGCTATGGTTTTCGCCCAGGGAGAGCCTGTCAAGATGCAATATGGTCGATTAAAAGAGCAATCCAGACTAAACCCAAGTATGTTTTAGATGCAGATATTGCTAAATGCTTTGACCGCATCAACCACAAAACTTTACTCCATAAACTTAATCAAATAGGTAAAGTCAGGCAACAAATCAAAGCATGGCTAAAAAGTGGAGTCATAGACCAAAAAGTTTTTACTGCTATATCTGAAGGAACGCCACAAGGCGGGGTGATTAGTCCTTTACTAGCGAATATAGCTTTACATGGTATAGAAGATATACTCATGAAATATGCTAAATCGCTTGATGTCAGAAGGAAAGATAAACCAAACTGTCAAGTAAGCTGGCAAGTAAAGGTAAAACAATTAACATTCGTCAGATATGCGGATGATTTTGTTGTAATACACCACGACCTGAAAGTCGTCCAAAGATGCCGAGAATTAATCTCGGAATGGTTAAAAGACATAGGCTTGGAATTAAAACCATCTAAAACCAGAATAACGCATACTCTGAATTCAGATAAAAGCGAAGACGGAACAGTAGGTCTAGACTTTCTCGGATATAACATTCGACAGTTTCCTACTGGTAAGTATGTAAGTGGTAAAAGTACAAATAAAGCCCCACTGGGTTTTAAAACCTTCATCACTCCAAGTAAAGATGCTTGTAAAAAACATCAAGCCCGTATAAGAGAAATCATCAGAAAACATAAAAGTTCTCCACAAGCCTTACTAATTCTAGAGCTAAACCCTATTATCAGGGGATGGTGCAACTACTATAAGTTTTCTGATGCTCAAACCAGAAACGTCTTAACTAGACAAGACTATCAAGTCTATCAGAAGTTAAGAGCTTGGGGTAGATACCGATGCGGAAACTTAAGTGATGCTTATGACAAGTATTACATCAAAATCGGTAAGAAAAATTGGATATTCGCAACCAAAGAAGGGAACGCGAACCCCCTTCGGTTACTTTCCCATAGTTCTTTTGGAAGCAGTTCTACGGACTATGTAAAAGTTAAAGGCGATAAAAGCCCATACGACGGCAATCTGATTTATTGGAGTACCAGAATGGGAAGACATCCCGAAATGCCCACATCTAAAGCCGTCAGGCTGAAGAAACAAAAAGGTAAATGTAACTGGTGTGGACTACACTTTCGTGAAGGAGATGTCCTTGAAGATGACCATATCATCGCTACCGCCCTTGGTGGTAAGAATGAATATGATAATCTTCAACTCTTGCACGCACACTGCCACGACGCTAAAACAGCATTGGATATGGTTGGAATAAGAAATAAATGACTGTCGAACTTCTTAAAGGAGTTACATAAAGTATGGTCGAAAGTTAACTACCTCTGGGTAGAGGATATTCCAGTCGTATTTAATAGCTGAGAGGTCAGTTATTGACAAAAGTGGATACGTTTGAGTAGCCGTGTGTTGGGAAACTGACAAGCACGGTTTCAGATAGGAGGGGTAAGCTGGAAACAGCTACCTCGACCTTAACTAAGAGTGGCTTAGGCTACTGATACTAAATCCTGTTGGAATACATTATTTAACAGTTGTGACAAAGGCACAGCAAGCGAAGCTTGCAAGCGTCGCTGAAC
>JBCCDL010000309.1:0-7013 GCA_039030815.1 Cyanobacteria bacterium P01_A01_bin.83
TGCAAATTTAGCTACTGCACCTCTGGGGGTGGCTTTGGACATTTGTCCGCCCGTGTTAGAATAAACTTCCGTATCCATGACCAGGATATTGACATTTTTGCCGCTTGCCAGGACGTGATCTAGTCCGCCATAACCAATGTCATAACCCCAACCATCACCGCCGACGATCCAAACGCTTTTTTTGACGAGATAGTCGGCGACAGATAGAAGTTGTTTGATTTGAGATATCTTGGGTAGGGGCGATTCGCCAATCGCCCTTACGATGGTTTGAAGTTTATTTTTTAGCTGGGTAATGCGATCGCGTTGTTCGCAGATATCCGCTTCGTCCTTCTGTTCGGCATTGAGGATACTAGCAGCCAGTTCTTCGCCTACTTCAGTTGCTAAAACTTGTAGCAACTCCGCAGCAAATTGAGCCTGTTTATCGATAGAAACACGGAATCCTAAGCCAAATTCAGCATTGTCTTCAAACAGGGAATTTGACCAAGCTACTCCCCTACCTTCGGCATTATGAGTCCAGGGAGTTGTCGGTAAGTTACCGCCGTAGATCGAAGAATAATCAGTAGCATTAGCTATGATCGCGCGATCGCCAAATAGTTGACTCATCAGTTTGAGATAGGGAGTCTCACCGCATCCTGCACAAGCCCCAGAAAATTCAAATAGGGGTTCTTGCATTTGCTGTTGGGAAATCTTATGCAGATTTAACTTAGTGCGATCTGGGTTGGGTATATTTAAAAAGTAATCCCAGTTGGCTCGTTCTTGTTCCCTTAGGGGTAGCTGTGGCTGCATATTAATCGCCTTAAATCGCGGTTGGGATTTATTTTTAGCTGGACAGACATCGACACAAATACCGCATCCCGTACAGTCTTCTGCTGCTACCTGAATAGTAAATTTGAGATCTTTCCAGTCATGTTCCCTCGCGTTGGTACTCTTAAAACTAGCTGGCGCATTCTCTAGCTGCTGGGGTTCGTAAACTTTAGAGCGAATTACGGCATGGGGACATACCATAACGCATTTGCCACACTGTACGCAAACATCACTATCCCAAACGGGTATCTCTTGAGCAATATTGCGTTTTTCTAGTTTAGAAGTACCAGTAGGATAAGTCCCATCGCAGGGCAAAGCACTTACAGGTATAGTATCTCCTTCACGGGCGATTACTTTTCCTAATACGTTGCGGACAAATTCAGGTGCGGTGTCGGGTATGGGGTTAAAGTTGGGCGTTTCGCCAAACGCCCCTACCTTGCCAATTTTAACCTCGAACAAATTATCTAAAGTGGCATCCACCGCTTTAAGATTCATGTTAACAATCGCCTCGCCTTTTTTACCGTAGGTTTTGCGAATTGATTGCTTAATCTTATTTAAGGCTTCTTCTTTGGGCAATACTCTCGATAGAGCGAAGAAACATACCTGCATTACTGTATTGATTCTATTGCTCATTCCTGCTTCGCGAGCAACTTTATAAGCATTGATGGCGTAGAATTTTAACTGCTTGTCGATAATTTGCTGCTGGATCTGTGGGGGTAGTTGTGACCACAGTTGATCCTGACTGTAAGGACTGTTGAGTAGAAAAGTTCCTCCTGGCTCAATGGCATCGAGAACGGGTAGTTTTTCCAGGAAGTTCCACTGATGGCAGCCTACAAAGTTAGCTTTGTTTACCAGGTAGGTAGAATGAATCGGTTGCAAACCAAAGCGCAGATGGGAAACTGTAACCGAACCCGATTTCTTGGAGTCATAAACGAAATATCCTTGGGCATAGTTATCAGTAGACTCGCCAATAATCTTGATTGTGTTTTTATTTGCCCCTACAGTGCCATCCGAACCTAAACCATAAAAGATTGCTCGCACGTTATTTTCTGGTTCGGTAGAAAAGTTGCGATCGTATTCTAAGCTAGTATGAGCAAGATCGTCATTGATGCCGATAGTAAAGTGATTTTTGGTTTTTTCTATAGCTAGATTAGCAAATACGCCTTTAACCATTGCTGGAGTTAATTCTTTAGAAGATAGTCCGTATCTTCCGCCGACAATTTTAGGCATAGACGCAACATCGCCTCTCTCTACAAAGGCATTAACCACATCCAAATACAATGGTTCTCCCGCACTTCCTGGTTCTTTAGTGCGATCAAGCACCGCAATGCTTTGAACTGTTTTAGGTAGAGCATCGATAAAGCTTGGGATATCAAAAGGACGATATAGTCTGACTTTGACTACACCAACTTTTTCATTCCTTTGATTCAAATAATCTACAGTTTCTTGAACCGTTTCGCAGCCTGAACCCATCAAGACAATTACTCTTTCGGCTTGCGGATCGCCGTAATATTCAAATAGTCTGTACTGTCTTCCTGTTAAATTAGCAAACTTATCCATTACCTGTTGCGTAATTTCGAGACAGGCTTGATAGTAAGGATTAACAGTTTCCCTAGCTTGGAAATAAATATCGGGGTTTTGTGCCGTACCTCTAATTACAGGACGATCTGGGGTTAATGCCCGTTGCCTGTGGGCGATAATATCATCTTCATCAATCAGCGATCGCATTACCGACTCATCCAACAATTCAATCTTTTGAATCTCGTGAGAAGTCCGAAAACCATCGAAGAAATGTACAAAAGGAATGCGCGACCTTAATGTGGTAGCAGTGGCAATCAATGCCATATCTTGTGCCTCCTGTACTGATGCCGAACACAGTTGGGCAAATCCCGTAGCGCGGGTTGCCATGACGTCGCTGTGATCGCCAAAGATAGAAAGTGCTTGGGCTGCTATGGAACGGGCAGCAACATGAAATACTGTTGGTGTTAATTCCCCTGCAATCTTGTACATATTAGGAATCATCAACAGCAATCCCTGAGAAGCGGTAAACGTAGTCGTCAATGAACCTGTTTATAATGCACCGTGAACCGCACCAGCCACACCTCCCTCACTCTGCATCTCTACTATTGCGGGTACAGTACCCCAAAGATTTTGTTTGTCGTGAGATGACCAATTATCAGCCCATTCACCCATTGGCGAAGAAGGGGTGATGGGATAGATGGCAATGACTTCATTGAGGGGATAGACTACGCGGGCGACGGCTTCATTACCGTCGAGGGTGGCATAGGTTGAGGTTGTTTCTCGAACAGGGGTTTGCACCATAACCAATTCTTTCTCCTACAGCTATGAAGAGTTTCTGTATCTGATTCACTTTTCAAATTAAATAAAAAGTTTGAGGATGTTGTGAATGCTTTGTCAAAGCGCGAATCACTAAGTTTGTGTTAGAAAAGCGATTATTTCTATTTCTCAAGCAAGATTATTGAGTACTAAACTTGGAAATATAAAGTTTTGAACAAACTATGAAATGTCCTCTAAATTTTCTCAGGATATTCAGGCTTTATTAACCAAATTAGCCGCCGAACCGATGACTCTTCGAGAAATGCTACAAGCGACTAGCGATCGCGGAGTTAGCCTAATCGTAGCACTATTAGTATTGCCTTTTCTCTTTCCTATGCCTCCTGGTTTATCTGGAATAATTGGAGGCGCTTGCTTTTGTCTGGCTATGCAGATGGCAGTGGGTAAGAAATCATTCTGGCTACCAGAAAAAATTGCCAAATTTCAATTTCCTCGCAGTTTCAGTCAGCAAATACTTGTCAAGCTTAGATATATTACAATTCGGCTAGAAAAAATTGTTCGCCCGCGCTGGCATAAAATAGCGAATAATAGCTATGCCAAAAGAATTAATGCCTGTTGTATTGTCTGGCTATCAATTTTGTTGATGTCGCCGATTCCTTTTACCAATCCTCCACCAGCGATCGCCATTTTGATGTTGTCTATTGCCACCATAGAAGCCGATGGTTTATTGATGTGGATTGGGTATTTTTTAACTTTGGCTAATACGGTGTTGTTTGCTTTTATTGTTTATGCCCTGTGGCAAGCCCCTCAATTTTTGCCGAAGATTTTTAGCCAGTTCATTGCTATTGCAAAATTATAACTTCTAGACAAGTTATTAGCAATTTTATTATATATCAAATTGTTGCTTTTATTTTTTAAATAATAATTATTATAGTTTGATTATAAGTAAACAAATATTTCAAATACTATTACTAAAAACGAAAAGTGTTGTTCAAGTGCTATCTTAAATATAGAAGCTAATAAAGCTTCTCCTGACAGAAACAACAGGCTTATCTATTAATTAGATAGGAGGTTAAACAATCTGTTTTATTTGAAATCTGTCTCGTATAAAAAACAGCAGCACTCAACTAAAAAGCTGATATTTCCTTATTTGGTGTAAAGAGAGTTGAATTTACCAACTAAGACTAACAGGTAAAACTCTAATTTAAAGATAATGAGAAAAGGAAATTACTCGGTTAATATAGCTTGGGTGTTGTTGTTTTGCTATGTTTGTTAATATATACAATTAAGGTAAAGCTTTAGCTATTTGGGGATATTCATAAAAGAAGAGTGTAAGGAAGAAGGAAGTACCACATTTAACCACTAACTATCTAATCAATAGAAAATTGATGAGAACGACCTATAAAATTGGTGCTAATAAACGAGATACCCTGGCAGCAAATTTCAACCACAGAGATTTTTGCTGATAGGAACCAAGATCGACTAGACGGGACAAGCCTAAATCTTGATGTAACATCTTTTCAACTTCTCTGACAAATTCACTATCAATCGTAAAAGCCATCACTTCAAAATTAAGAAAAAAAGAACGATTGTCGAGGTTCACCGTACCGACTCCCGCCAAGTCATCATCAACTAGAATAATTTTTTGGTGCATAAAGCCCCAACGATAGCGATAGAGTTTGATTCCTACCGCCTCTAGCTCTTGATAATAAGAAAAAGAACACCAGTAAGCAGTTAGATGATCGGCACGACTAGGTAAAATAATCCGCACGTCCACACCTCGAAGGGCAGCCAGTTTGAGCGCATTTAACGTAGAAGTATTTGGTACAAAATAAGGGCTGGCAATCCAGAGACGAGTCTGAGATCGCTCTATCAAACTCAGCCAGAAAAAGTTACAGTTATCCAGCTTATCGGCAGGTCCAGTAGGTAGAATCAGGGCGGTATAGTTGCGATCGCTTTCCGTTATTTGCCAGTTAACTGGGGGAATTTCTTGCCTCACCCAGTACCAATCTCCCAAAAAGACGCTTTGCAAACATTGAACTACTGATCCCTGTAGCCAAAGGTGAGTATCGCGCCACGCACCAAAACGAGGATTTTTGCCCAAGTATTCATCGCCAATGTTTAACCCTCCCATAAAAGCCACTTTACCATCCACAATCAGAATTTTGCGATGGTTGCGGAAGTTAAGCCGAAAGCGGTTGCCTTTTCTTCTGGTGCTGCCAAAACCACAAATATTGATACCGTGTTGTTGTAAAGATTTTAAGTAACTGCGGGAAAGTTTGCGCGAACCAATTTTATCGTAGAGGAAGTAAATTCTTACCCCTTGCTGGGCGCGCTCGATTAAAGCCTTTCTAAACTTATTGCCAATATTATCGTCGTTGATAATATATGACTGTAACAAGATATAGTCTTGAGCTTTCGCGATCGCCTTCAGCATCTCTCGATAAGTTTGCCGACCATCGATCAATAACTTAACTTGATTGCCAGTGGTAAAAGGCAAAGGGGTAAAAACTTCTACTAGCTTGTTAATAGCAGTAAACTTATCTGGCAGTATAGCTTTGCGGTCGAGAATTTCTTCATAAGCTTCCCTTGCCAGTTCGTGTTTTTGCTGATAGGCAGTTTGCAAAGCTTCGGCGTATTCTTGAAACTCATTGTTGCCAAAAATCCAGTAGAGGGGAATAGCCAGCCAGGGAAAAGTAATTAAAGATATACTCCAGGCGATCGCCCCACGGGAAGAACGCACCACCATTACCGCATGAGCAGCAGTTATAATTCCCAGTCCATGGACGATTGCGGTGGCGATGCTATAAACAGAAACTAGGTTTATTCCCATTAGCATAAACGCGCATTGATAAAACTCCTGACTACATGCGGGACAACGCGTAGCGCAGATCGTCGTAAGACGACTGGCAAAGCTTTGCTTTGCGTGCCCTTTGTGACTTCTATCTATACAACTCTACCAGTAGAGGATTGTGGTCTGAAGAATTGAGAGTATCCACCACTTTAGCATTGGCGGTATTTTGTTTAAATCCACGATAAAAAATGTAGTCTAGAGGAGGAGAAAGTAAGAAACGCTTAATCTTTTGTGCTTCGGTAACAGGGAAGCTAACAGGAGTTAGACCCAATCTAGCGGTCATTGCCAACAAAAGCGACCAGCGTGATCGATTCCAGGTGTTAAAATCTCCAGAAAAGATTACTGCCCCCTGGTGCTGGGAAATAATTGCCTCGATTTGATTTAACTGTGCCTGAAATTTGCCAGTTTCGACAAAGTTAATCAAATGAGTATTGATTGTGAGTAGAGTGCGATCGCTCCAAGGGTGTTCGACAAACAGAGATACTTTAGGGGTATCGCTAATCGGTTCTTGATGCTGGGTAATTTTGGCTTTACTGTTTGAACTGCCATAGTTAGTAGCGGTTAGCACTCCAGAATAAGTATTATCTAACCTGTCGATTAAGTTAGGGGCAAAACTCCAACCCATGGAACTAAGTTCGGGAATTTGCTGTTTTGCGGCGCACAGCCTTACCTCCTGTAAAAAGATTTTGTCGGGCTGATGTTGTTGGACTAAAGTCAAAAAGTCGCGACTCCAATCCAAGCTGTAGTTATTTTTAGCAACGTTCCAGCTCAGAATTTTGATTGAGTTGCGGTCTGAACTTATGGGATCAGAATAAGGGCGATCGATAGTAGCTTCAGCAACTTTGCCATATCGATTGGGACTGAGTTGTTTGAGATACTCTAAGGGACTGGCTTCAAGAAGCTGAAACATCTAAATAATTAGGGTTTGCTGAAAAAGTAAGGGAAAAAAATTGACAAGAATCAGCTTAGTTAAAAGATAAGTTTTTATTTTAGCAAGTATATTTGATATCAGGTTTAATCATAGAAGATTTATAAATTAAGCCTAATTTGTAGTTCTGAA
>JBCCDL010000310.1:0-7007 GCA_039030815.1 Cyanobacteria bacterium P01_A01_bin.83
GCAACACTTAGATGCGATCGCTCTACTACATTGTATCGATCCTAATAAAGATGCTGATGGCTTACATCCAGTTAATTTGGGCAAGCTAGTCCGTGGTGAAGCTGGTTTGCGTAGCTGTACCCCCGCTGGAGTGATGAGACTTTTGCAGCAATACAACATTAATCTTGAAGGCAAGAAGGCGGTAGTGATCGGCAGAAGTATTTTGGTGGGCAAACCGATTGCCTTGATGTTACTAGAACAAAACGCCACGGTAACTATGGCTCACTCCCGTACCCAAGATCTCAGCGCAGTCTGCCGCGAGTCAGACATTATTGTAGCGGCAGTAGGTCAACCCCAAATGATTACCCGCGAGATGGTTAAACCTGGGGCTGTAGTAGTTGATGTGGGAATTAATCGCGTTACAACTAGTTCAGGTAAGTCCAAATTAGTTGGAGATGTGGCTTTTGAGTCAGTTTCGGAGGTGGCTAGCTATATTACTCCCGTACCAGGGGGCATTGGACCGATGACGGTGGCAATGCTGTTAAGTAATACGGTGGACAGTTATTGTCGTAGAGAGTTAGATCACGAATAAGGAGCGAGGAACAGATAGAATTGATCCTTGATTGATGTGTATCTTAACCTGGATCTATATAGATTAAGGAACCAAGGTAAAATAGATGACTAAATTTTACTGAAATGAAAAAGCGACTGCATTGATTGAAATAAAGAACTCAATCTAGCAATCGCAGAATGCAGAATGTTTAGTTTAAATATCTTTGGTTACATCAGAAAATAAAATTGTTTCACACTGGTCTACGATAATTGCTCCTGAAACAATTCTATGTAAATTAAGAAGTCCTTTGTTTTGGTCTTCTTCCTGGTTGAGGTAATTTTCGACTTCAACTTTATCAATTAAATCACCAAGATATTCATCAAAGTTAGCTAGTTCTAATATTTCTGCTAATCTTTCTTGTTCTTCTTCAGATAATCTTGGTAATGATATCAAGTCACTGTACTCTTGAGCTAAGGAGATTTTTTCATTAATTTCCTGGAGTTGTTTATTCATAGCTTTTTTTGTGTACCTTACTAGTTTTTGGTAAGGAGGAGGCTAATAACCGCCTCCAAGGTTTTTGGATGTTGCAGATAAATTTGATGAATGTCTTTAATTTCTCCTAGATGTTTGTATTCCTTGTCGTTGGCAAATTTACTTGTAGTTAGTTTGTAGTTTTTTAAATGCTCTCAATCCTTTTTGTCTAATATATTGGTCGTTAAACATTAGACCTTTTGACTCTAACGCTTCGTTAACTTTCTTCCAAGATAGTTCATCATAAAATCTTAGCTTAATAATCAGACGATCTATATCTTCCAATTCTGAAAGAGCTAGCTTTAGAATTTTCAGTTCTGATTCATCATACTTAGACTTTTCGACAGATTTTGAATCGATGTGAAACTCAAGCAAATCCGAGTTAAATACTTGCTTTTTCTGTTTGCGATTTATTTCGCGAATAACATTATATGCCGTTTATCTAAACCAAGCTTTGGGATATTTGATTACTTTTCCTGATGCAATTGCATTATGCTTTCTTAAAGCAATTTCTGATATTACATCGCCAATAAAAGATCCGTCAAGCTTAAATTGTTTCAGCGTACGTAAAATAAAATTCATTAGAATATAACAATCTTTTTGCTCTTGCAAATCTGAAGATGTTATGTCCAATAAACTTTTGATGCCATCAATTAATAAATGGTTGTAATTGTCGTTAAGTGGCATTGCTTTTCCTCTTTAAGAAGTATTTTTACAAATCATGTTCGATTACCTCCTTTACTTAACGATATTAGTTCTAAGTGTCTTGAAAACGTTTATGAATGCTATTCCAGTAAAAAGCGTAAATCATGTTCAGCATCTGTCTTAGTCAAGTAATAAGACAAAGCATCATTACCATTACCATTACCATTAGCCAAATATTTTCTAAACTTCTCAATCCTTTCTATCAACAGACTATCGCTAACCCCCTTGGAGATATTGAACCTGAACGTTCTAAACAGGGAACGTAGATTGTCTGCATATTCGTAATAGTGATCCAGATAAAATATATTCATTGTGTTATTGAAACCTTAGCAAGATGTTTGAGCGAGAACCTATTACGTTTTTTTAGGTTCTTATTCCTTAATGTAGTTCAGCGGAAAAATGTGACACTTTTTCTATAAAAAAACCGAAAGTCTAACAAAACTCTTGATATGAGCATTAAGTAAAGGAAATGCTTAAAGAGAAATCAAACATGGAACGATCAAAAATTAAAGATTTAGTTTTAGCTGGCGTTGTATCTACTTTGGTTGGAGGAACATTGATTCTTGCTGTAATAGACAAGGAATATCGTTCTGCTTTTATTGATTTAGCTCAAGTAGGAGTTGGTGGTTACATTGGATTAACAATTCCTAAGTCCAAATCTGAAGAAGATAAAAACTAAATATTGTTTGAGGCGATTATTTGTAGAGATCGCCCTATCTAGACTAAAGCAACTAGATGTCTGCTACAAAATTTGCCAGTAATACAGTACTTATGCACTAAACTATGAAGCGATCGCCATTCTGAGTCAAGACAGATGCTGAGTACAATTCGCAGATAAGGAACTTAAGTACTAAGTTAACTAAATTTTGTTGCAAAACTTTAATAATCCTTGAGCAGGAGAAACTTAGATAGCTCAAGGATTATAGCGAATTTAAATCTTAGCAATCATAGTAAAAATCTTAAAAATAATTATTTGAAGTGCAATCGTAGTAAGCTTATTAAATTGATTTTGATTTATGTAGCAATAGGAGTGACAATGCAATTCTGAGCAACCAACAGGTTGGGAGCGATCTCGATCTCTTTGTCAGCTTGAACTTGACTAAAGCAAGACGCTGTAATTAGCGCCTAATATAGTTGAAAACTAGACGTTTGCTCAGGTTTCTGACTGCTCAAATAAAACCGCTTATGAATAACTTTCCATTATCTTCGCAGCTTTGGCTATTTAGATTGCTTTATAGTTCAATTGCAGTGTTATTAGTTGCGGGACAGTCCCCTGCTCAAGGTAACCCTACTTCTGCATTTTCTATCGCCCAAACTCCGCAATTGCCTTCTGGGGGGGGTCTTGACAATGTGCCACAGACTCCGTTACCTGGTAGAGAACAAAAACCTAAGATTACGCCGTTGCCTCCTGTGGAGGATTTCCTCGATTCGGTACCTGAAGAGTCACCAGCAGGAGATATACCTGAGTCGGAAGTAGAGTTTGAAGTTAGGGAATTTAAGTTAGAAGGTAACACTGTCTTAGATGAAGCAGAGGTTGCTGCAATCTTTAAAAAATATCGCGATCGCTCCTTGACTTTTGCCGACTTGTTGGAATTAGAGACTGAATTAACAAAGTTATATACCGATAATGGCTATATCAATTCAGGGGTAGTCATCCCCTCTCAGGATATTAATCAGGGAGTGATCACCCTCAGGGCGATTGAAGGGCGAATTGATACAATTAACGTTAATGTTGACGGTCGTTTGCGAGATAGCTATATTCGCTCTCGGTTGAGAAGAGGTGCTAAATCGCCTTTGAATATTGAGGAGTTACAGGAAGCATTACAGTTATTGCAGCTTAACCCTTTAATAGAAAGTCTCAATGCCGAACTGTCTGTGGGCAGAAGTCGCGATCGCTGGCTATTGGACGTAGCGGTCAATCAGGAAAATGGTTTTGACCCAGTGTTTTTTGTCAATAATAGTCGTACTCCTAGTGTTGGCACTTTCCAACGGGGTGTAGAACTCAATCATAATAATGTTTTAGGCTTTGCTGACCGCTTCAGCTTTGTCTATAAAAATACCGATGGCAGTAACGATTTTGATACCAGCTATAGCTTTCCCTTCAATTCTCTCGATGGTACCCTTGGCTTCCGCTATCGCTTGATCGACAGTCAGATTATCGAAGATGATTTTGATGATCTTGATATTGAATCGGAGACTGATGAGATCGAGTTCACTATCAGACAGCCAATTTTAAGGACAGCAAGTGCCGAAGCCACTGAAGAAGTGGCAGTCGGGTTTGAATTTTCTCGCCAAACCAACGAAGTAACCTTACTCGATGATCCCTTCCCCGATCTTTCTCCTGGTGCCGATGAAGATGGAGAAACCAAGATTTCTGCTCTAAGATTTTTTCAAGACTGGACAAAACGCACTCGCACCAGTGTTTTAGCAGCGCGATCGCAGTTTAGTGTCGGGGTGGATATTTTTGATGCTACGGTTAACGACGGAGATCCAGATGCCATATTTGCTTCCTGGCGGGGACAGGTACAGTGGTTAAGACAACTCCAGTCCAGTTCTAATATCAATCTTTTGCTACGTTCTGATATTCAAATTTCGGGTGACGATCTAGTTCCTCTAGAAACCTTTAGTCTTGGCGGTATACAAAGTGTTAGGGGCTATCGCCAAGATGTTTTGCTAGGAGATGGTGGTGTGTTTGCTTCGGCAGAGGTCAGAATTCCCTTTTATCGTTGGGATAATAATCGTAATAGCCTTGCCGCAGTTCCCTTTGTGGACTTTGGAACCGCCTGGAGTAATTCTGATGCCAGAGATTTTGAAGAGGATACCCTTGTATCATTAGGAGTGGGTCTAAAACTAGATTTAATCGAGACCTTAAGTGCGCGAATTGACTATGGTATTCCTTTAATAGAGGTAGACGACACTGGGGACAGTCTACAAGAGGACGGATTTTACTTTTCTTTAGAATATTTTCCCTTTTAAACCTAAATTTCAGATTACGCTATTAGATCTAGCTATGGACATCATATCAAAGTTACTAAGTAATCGGGTTAAGCTTAATTTGCTGAACCGAAGCCGTTACAATGCCTTAAGCTTTGTACTTTTGGTTAGTATTAGCATCACTTTAGCAATCTCATTACCAGCATTATCTCAACATAATAATGATTCTGCTAAAACATCCCCTCAGCCTGTAAATTTGGCACAGCAGGGCAGACAATACTACGAAGCGGGCAGACTAGACCAAGCAATTGCCACCTGGCAAGAGTCAGCAGTGGCATACGATGAGGCTGGCAACCAAGGGGGCAGAAGAGAGAGCTTTCTCAATATGGCAACTGCCGAACAAGCTTTAGGACTATACGAACAGTCTTGCGATAGTTTACTAAAAGCCTTTGAGTTAACGGACATAACTAACTGTGGGAAGATTATTGAAGAAGCCCAGATAGCAGAACCCCAGCTATCAGGCATTGTTCCTAAAACCAAAGTGGCAGATGCTAGGTTACTCCCTGCGGTAGAAGCGATCAACCAACAGCCCGATGAGAGAGATAAAGTACAGGGATTGCTCCGTTTTGGGGATTATCTCCGTGCCAGTGGCTATCCCCGAGTCGCCAATAAAGCTTTAGAACTTAGTTTGGTTAGTACAGAGAAACTAAATAATCCGAGCCAGAAGGCGGCTACCTTGCTCAGTTTGGGTAATGCTCAAAGAGCGATCGCTATTGAGCAGCAAAATCAATTTGCCCCTCAAACAGTGGTTCTTGATGCCATTGTTAATTCGGGAGGAACAGCCGAATCGGCTTTGGCTGACTATCAGCCAGCTTTAGATTATTATGATCAGGCAGCCGAGGTGGCACCAGAGCAACTAGACAGTCTCAAGGCTCAACTTAATCGTCTTAGTTTACTCCTAGACATTCAAGAATTTTGGTTAGGAGCAATTGGCGATCTTGATCGTAACTTTGATTCATTAGAAATTAGCGACCAAGACTTTCTCGACGATATTGAAGCAGGTTCAGTTCGTTTAAAGCAAGAATTATCTCAGCAACTTCCGACTCAAATAGAGCAAGAGATTGCGGCAATTAAGCCTGAAGTCAAGAATCTGCCCCCCAACCGTGCAGGAATTTACGGGCGGATCAATTTGGCAAAAAGCTTAATTCGTAGTGGCAGACAAGATCGTGATACTGCCGACATTCTCGCCCTGGCAATTAAGCAGTCACGCAAGATTAATAACGTCACCGCTGAAGCAGAAGCCATGGGCTATTTGGGTCTGCTTTATGAGCAGCGATCGCAGTATTCAGAGGCACGTCGCCTGACTGAAGGTTCACTGCAACTAGCACCTACTGCCGAGTATCCCGAGATTGCCTATCGTTGGAATGCTCAGTTAGGTGAAATTATGGCGGCACAAGGTAAAAGAGATCAAGCATTAGTGGCTTATGAGACTTCTTTTAATACCATTAAAGCTTTACGGAGTGATTTAGCCACCACCCCCGTCGAACCAATCTTTCGGGACTATATTAGTCTCCTGCTTAAAGAAGAACCATCAACCCCCCAATTAGTAAAGGCTCGGGATGTTTTAGAATCTTTGCAGGTAGCCGCCCTAGATAACTTCTTTCGCGATCCCTGTTCCCAAGTATCAGAAACACCAGTCGCGATCGATGATGTAGACCTCAAGGCGGCGGTAATTTACCCGATTCTGCTTCAGGATCGTTTGGAGGTGATTCTGACTCTTCCTGGACAACCGTTGCGCCACTATACAACTCCTAATCTGACTCAAGAAAAAGTGGACACTACGATTAAACAACTTCGTCGTCGTTCTCTTACCAATCCTGGCTTTGCTGAGGCGATTCGTGGGGTACGGGGGACTCCCAACGCAGACACAGAATTAAAACAGCTCAAGTTATCCCAAGAAGAATCTTTGAAGCGGGAAATATTACCCCTAGCTTCAAAAATGTATAGCTGGTTGATTGAACCTGCCGAAGCAGATTTACAGGCTAGCGGCGTAAAAACCCTGGTGTTTGTCTTAGATGGTTCTTTACGCAATATTCCCATGTCCTTACTGTATGACCAGAAAGAACAGAAATATCTAATCGAAAAGGATTACAATATTGCCCTGACTTCAGGGTTACAGCTAACCTCTCCCCAACCACTGCAAAGACAGCCGATTAAAGTTTTAGCAGCAGGTGTCACTAGTGATTTTCCTGCATATCGTTTCCCCGCAATTCCCAAAGTAGAAGATGAGCTAAAAACCATCAAA
>JBCCDL010000311.1:0-6982 GCA_039030815.1 Cyanobacteria bacterium P01_A01_bin.83
CTTAATAATCAAGACATAGCTTCTGCTACTGATCCTGAATCAAAATTAGTCCAAAAGGAACTATATATCTATATACGCTATTGGATTGATGATTTGGCTTCAAGGTTACGAAATCCATTAATACTCAGTTATTACCAAGGAATGTCCCATGCAGACATTGCACAGCAATTATCAATTTCTCCAGATAATGTTGCCAAACGTCTGCAAGAAGCAAAACAAATACTTCAAAAGCATTTAGATCAATATCTTGCTGGGTCAAATACAACCAAGATTTCAGAAACTCAAGTTCAACATTTAGATCGGCAAGACTTTTCTGTGTCTATAGATGCTGATGAGCAGATCGAAGAAATAAACTATGGAATTACAATATCATGTCTAGAAACACTGCCTCCTGTCTGGTTAAACTTTCAGAATCCTCAGGATTGGATGTAAGTGCATATGTAGTTCTCAAGCAACAACCTTCAAGGCAAGAACAAAAGATTAAAACTTTAAATAAATACCTTCAAAAATATAGCTCTGGCTGGAAAAAACGCCTGGAATTAGCTAATTTGCTATACGAAACAGGTCAATGGTCAAAAGCGATCGCACAGTACTATCGAGTGATTCAAGGACAACCTAACCTGATTGAGCCTCGTCTGCAACTAGGTAAGATTTTACAGCTAATTAATAAAAAAGAAGAAGCTAGTTTAATTTATGGTGAAGCATTAAAATTGGCTAAAAAAGAAGCTACTAAAAAACATTTAATTGGTTTGATCGAATCTTGCAAAAATAATGTTAAAGAAGCGATCGCCGCTTTTAAATCAGCTACTATTTTAGAACCTAAAGCAATAGTTCACTGGATAGCTTTAGGTCAAATACAAATGCAGTCAGAATATCTAAATGATGCTTTATTCTCTTTTGGCACAATATTAGCTCTCGATGCTACTAATTTTATGGGATTGATTTATGGCTACGATCTATCATTGGCATTAGGTCATATCAAGACGGCAGAGAAATTCCTCAATGAAGCAGCAGAGATTGCTCCTCAAGATGTCCAAACTCTTAAAAGATTAATAGCTAATCGATATCGCCAAAAACTAGTCTTAGGGACTGAAGGTAAGCAAACCAAAAAACTGATTAATTTATTACAAAAAAAAGCGCCCAAAACACCAGAAATTAATCATTTAGTGGCTAAATTCTATATTTTGCGCGGAGAACATACTAAAGGAATCAACATCTCAAAACAATTAGTGACGGAAAATCCTGATAATGTTTATGCATGGTATTACTATAGTCAATGCTTGTTTAAGCTAGAAAAATACGAACCAGCAGCAGCAGCAATTGAGAAGGCTTATAAACTCTCTCTGTTACAAAATCAACATTGCGATCGCTCAATTTATCGAGCATTATGTGAAATTTTACCCTTGGCAGGAAAACAAGATCTGGTTACAAAGATTATTGACGAAATGTTGAAGTTATTTCCCAATAGCTGGAATCTCTGGATGACGGCTAAAAAAGTTTTGGTTGAACACTTTCAAGAAGAAGACCTCGAACGTCATTATTCTTTCCGCAATACACAACTACAACCACAGTTAGCAAAGACATGGTTGCATCATCGAAAAACATTATTATCGGCGGAGAAATACCAACAGGCGATTGCGCTCCGCGCACCCCGAAGGGATCGCATCACTACATCAAGGTCGGAAACTATTAAATGCTTAAAATTCTAGGCTTTATAAAATTCGACTCGTCTACCTGCTAAGTCTGCAACTCGATCAATTAAAGCCTGACGTTGTGGCTCATCCATAGAAATGAAAGAATTAGCCAAATCGATTTTTTCTTGCATTTGTGCGGGGTTATCTGCACCCGTAATCAAAACACTGACAGGCAATGACCAAACAAAATCAATCGCTTCGGTGATGCTAACTCTATTGGGGACGATTTTGGGATTGTTACCATGCTTCCCATGAGAGGCTCCACCAAAAAAACCACCATTGGCTAAAGACTTCATCCCTAACACTCCGATATTTTGCTCCATTAGCCTGGGCATTATCTGGTTAATAAAGCTGGAGTAGTTAGGATCTGCCAGGTTAACAGGCATTTGACAGGTATCGAAAATATCTGTTTTTAGGGCTTGAGACAGCGCGTTTGGCTGATAATGACCTGTAACGCCAATATAACGCACTTTTCCTGATGCCTTTGCTTCTTGCATCACCTCAAAAACTCCTTGGGCAATACGTTGCTCAGTATCTTGAGGGGTCGTTACTGAATGCACCTGCCATAAATCCAAATAGTCGGTATTCATTCGGCGCAGAGAACCTTCTAGATGACGACGAGCATCAGCAGCATTTTTAGCCGTACTTTTAGTCATTAAGAAAACACGATCGCGATATTGAGGAGTAAGTAGCTTACCAAAATGAGTCTCGCTTCTTCCAGACTGATAAGATTCAGCAGTGTCAAAAAAACGGACTCCACCCTGGAGGGCAATTTCAATAGTCTCCTGAGCATCTCGTTCCCTCATAGCTCCAATATGCCAGCCTCCAACTCCCAGCATAGTTACGGCTTCTCCTGTTCGCCCTAAAGTCCTTTGGGGCAATAGTTTGCCCAAGCGATCGCTTTTGGGAGTCTGATCTTGAGCATCGGCTTGAGTAGTGAGTAAAATTCCTGCGGTAAAACCGCTCAGCCACTTGAGTAATGATCGACGTTGCATAACTACTGCCTCCTCAATTTGTTTAGCTAGTCATCGCGCTGAGGTTGATTATTATGAATGATCTTTCAAAGGCTAAGAGCTAATAGCTACCCCGTACCGACTAATCTCGTTAACCCGAACTCACGTTACTTAAATCAATTATTTTTTATTATTTTAAAGGATTAGATTCTATTGGAACCAGAAATCTTAAACTTAAACTTAAACTTAAACTTAAACTTAACGATAAGCAAACAATAATAAAACTGCTGAGATTTAAATCTCAGAGTTTTTATTATTATAAAAGAGAATAATCTTAACTAAACTATTTACAAGACTCAACTTACAAACTCAACTTTGCTCATCAAATTTATTTTGTTCAATTTCAACTATAGCGCTATCAATCAAGTAAATAGCTCTTGCTTCAGCACTTTGGACATTGTAAAAGCGCTCAGGGCAGACATAGAATTTTCCTGATGAATCAATTATATCAAAGTAAAAACTTTTATCTGTAGAACAATAAACTGCAAGAGTAAAATTTTTTACCCCTTTAACCGCGTGAATTTCTATCATGTTATTAGCTTGGAAATCAAGTGATTAAATAGTTTAGTTATAAGAGTATTTATCAGGCACATCACATATAGAGTGTAAATATGTCTTAGAACAGTTCTGATAAGCTTCAGGCTTAATATCGCGGTGATTCTGCATTAGAAATAGCGACATACTAGCTTCTATTATCATTGCTCGATTCCAATGAGGATTTGATGCTAAAAAATCTTGCATATAATTATAAATGCTTTCGTTAATCTCAACTGATAGAGATACAGTATCTTGGTAAGATTTCATGGTTGATTATTAGACTAGATTTAATCGCGTAATAATTAACATTATCAGTATTATTTCAAATTGGAGTTTTAATATTTAAATCTATTTATCACTGTGAATAATTAGCCAAAACAGTAAAATTGAACCTAGTGAAATTACTGAACTTAGACGAACTTTGGCACTAAAACTATGAAAAAAAATTAAATTCTGGGGAAAACTTTAGGTTACCTGGGGAAAAAGTGGGGATATTTCCTTAATATAATGACTGTCGAATATATAAGTATCTTATATAATGTATCGCACAATACAAATATAGATTTACTTAAACAAAGTAAAGGAAAGAGAAACTTTGCTTTAGATAAGATCTTGTTTTACAGCTAAAAACCTATTATTTCTCTGATGAGAGTTTTGATTCTCAATCAACTAGATTTATGACAAGTTAACAGTTTTTTAACTCTTTATAAATAATTACCATATTTTTGATTTCTTAAAATTTTGTTGATTTATCTTACAACCTGGTTAATCTAGAATAAACTAAGCTTAAATATACTACGTATTATCGCTACAGCTCGTTAATATGCCAATAAGAGTGAATTTCAAATAGTAAGTTAAATATTCTAACTTTACGCCTCAAAGGTTTAGCCGATCTATTCAGTTTTCAATACCGAAACCTAATTCTTAGAGAATATTCCTCGTATGGTTCAAACTACCCCAATTCAATCACTTACAACAGAAGTAAGATCCGCGGCACAGAATGATCCCCTCAAAACTGCTCAGGGAGTATATATTACCGTTCATGGTCACTTCTATCAGCCACCGCGAGAGAATCCATATCTGAATACCATTGAGAGACAGCCTAGCGCCCATCCCTATCATGACTGGAACGAACGTATTCATTATGAATGCTATCGTCCCAATGCCTTTGCACGTATCCTGAATCACCGCCAGGAGTTAGTGGGGATCGTCAATAACTTTGAGTATCTCAGTTTTAATATCGGTGCGACTTTGATGTCCTGGTTAGAACAATACGATCCCGAAGTTTATCAGAAGATCTTAGAAGCCGATCGCAAAAGCTGCAACCGTCTAAACGGTCATGGAAATGCGATCGCTCAGGTATATAATCATATTATTCTCCCTCTGGCTAACCAACGGGACAAAATCACGCAAATTCGCTGGGGAAAAGCCGATTTTCAGGCTCGATTTGGCAGAGAGCCTGAAGGGATGTGGCTGGCGGAAACAGCAGTGGATTATCCTACTCTAGAGGCTTTGATTGAAGAAGAGATCAAGTTTATTATATTGGCTCCTTCCCAAGCCGAAAGATGTCGTTTAATGCCAACTGAAGAAGAGCCTAATCCCGAATGGGATCAGGTAGGTGGACAGCAAATCGATCCCACTCGCCCTTATCGTTGTTTTGTTGATGATGAGCGCTACATTGATATCTTCTTTTACGATGGTCCGATTTCTCGCGACATGGGTTTTAATGATGTGTTGGCTACAGCGGGCAATTTAGCGGATCGTTTAGGACAGGCAGTTAGGGGAGATTCCCGCCCTGCACAGTTAATTAGCGTGGCTACTGATGGTGAAACCTTTGGACATCATAAGGGAGGAACAGAAAAGTGTATTGCT
The DNA here is from genome assembly GCA_039030815.1 of Cyanobacteria bacterium P01_A01_bin.83. Lineage (GTDB taxonomy): Bacteria > Cyanobacteriota > Cyanobacteriia > Cyanobacteriales > Xenococcaceae > Waterburya. The sequence goes on from JBCCDL010000311.1 coordinate 5,117, forward strand.
TACGCTTTGAGCGAAGAATTTGGACATCGTGGCTGGACTGTGACCAACTATGCCCATTATTTAAGTATCTGCCCTCCGACTTGGGAGGTGGAATTAAAACCTGTAACCGCCTGGAGTTGCGCCCACGGAGTTGCTCGCTGGCAGGATGACTGCGGTTGCGCCAGTGGTGGCGGCTGGAATCAGCAATGGCGTAGACCCTTAAGAAATGCCCTAGATTGGCTGCGCGATCGCCTGATTACGGTTTATGAAGAAATGGGCGGTAAGTTTTTCCGCGACCCCTGGCTGGCTCGTAATGAATATATTCAGGTTTTGAGCGATCGCTCTAGTGATAATGTAGCGAGCTTTTTAGCGAGGCATCAGGCTCAAGCATTATCCAGTAGCGAAAAAATTGATGCCTTACGCCTGTTGGAAATGCAGCGACATACCTTATTGATGTATACCAGTTGCGGTTGGTTTTTTGAAGAGATCTCGCGACCAGAAGGAGTACAGATTCTGCGCTATGCAACTCGGGGGATGGAATTGGCAGGGGCAGTAGCAGGGGTACATCTCAAACAGAAATTCTTGGGTTTACTCGCTTTAGCCCCCAGCAACGTTGAAATATTTGGTAATGGCAGAAAAGTATTTCAAGATTTGGTGGCACCTTCTGTGGTTAGCTTACAGCAGGTAGCAGCTCACTATGCCATCAGTTCTTTGTTTGCTGACTATCATCATCAGGAGCGAATTTATTGTTATGAGGTTGAGCAACTAGATTATCAAAAGCAGAAACTGGGAACGTTAACCCTTTCTGTAGGGCAAATCCGCTTAACTTCAGAAATTACCTGGGAAACTAAGCATTTTGTCTTTGCCGTATTACATTTGGGAGGCTGGGACTTCCACTGTTGTATCGCAGGATTTGATGGACGTTTGGCATATGCCGAGTTAAAAGAACAGCTTTTTGCTGATATCAAGCATGCTAGTGCAGCACAGGTGATTTTAACCATGAATCACTTGATGGGGAATCATTCCTTTAGTCTGCAACACTTGTTTGCTGAAGAAAGACAAAGAATTGTGCGACTATTAACCGCCCAAACTAAAAAGCATCTCGATCAGCTATATACCCAGGTGTATCGCGAAAACTACAGTATGCTAGCAGCATTTCAACGGGAAGAAATGCCCGTTCCCCAGGAATTAAAAGTAGCAGCAGAGGTAGCACTATCATTTCGCTGCTTAGAAACGGTGAGGGAACTGGAAAAAGCAATTGAAGAACCTGCGGTTATAGATAGTTGCTTGGCAGAATTGACGGCTACGGCTACGGAAGCTAATTATTTAGAGTGTTGGTTAAATATTCCTGAAGTCAAGACCATCCTCGAACAAACCATAGTGCGGTTGCTATGGAAATTATTATACGATGGCAACCCTGCTACCTTGTCCGCCGATGTTAAACGCATTCAAACCGCGATCGCATTAGGGGAAAAGTTAAGTCTAGGGTTGGCTTTGGATCAGGCTCAAGAGATTTACTTTAACTGCCTGCATCAATATATTCTGCCAAACTGTCTGGTGGATTCAACTAGTCCCGATCACAATAGCTGTCGTTGGAATATCACTGAAATGAAGCCCTTACTAAAATTAGGGCAAAGTCTAGCGATCGACGTTAGTATCTGGATGAGTTAAATTGATTATGACGTTGCTGATATAGTCGTACAAAGTTAGCTTGGGACAAAGTTCATTTGACTGCTCGTAAGTAATGAGTAATGAGTAATGAGTAACAAAGGCGCGTGGTTCAACCCATGTAGCAATAGCTGTCCGAATCTAAATCGGTAATGCGATATCTCTACTCAGCAACGTCTAATCCAGAAGATCTTTAGCTTTATAATATACCCTCTTTTC
>JBCCDL010000312.1:0-6946 GCA_039030815.1 Cyanobacteria bacterium P01_A01_bin.83
AAAACCGAAGAGTTCTTGACAAAATCTCAAAATTATCAAACTCTCGTCATCTTGATCCCTACTACCATCACTTTTGACAAGATAGTTGCGTAAAGCGAAATCTTCTGCGCCTTGGCGTAATTCTTCATCACTCAGAGTATCAAGGGGAAGACTTGCTCTGTCTATTTTTACCAGTTCTTCTAGTCTTCCCTTTCTTTCTAACTCCTCTAAATCTTCTGCACCGTTGATGTGATAGTCACCAATAAAGATCTGCGGTACGGTAGTTACCCCGCTAAAGTAAACTGAGGCATCGGCATTACGCTGACTGGCGGTTACGTCATATTGTTTGTATTTGACCCCAACGTAGTCTAAAACGGCTTTAGCACGAGCGCAGTACCGACAGTCTGGTTTGGTAAATATAGTTACCTGAGTCATGTTATTTCTCCCTGGGAAAATAGTGTTTAATAAGTAATCGAGCATATAATTCAAACGTTTGTTTCGTTGGAGGCGCACGTTTCCTAGTCCTTTGTAAAATATTCATCTATTTGATTTTTTAGGGTTATTCAGTCAATTTTGTCGAAAAAATGCTGTTTAATGCGCTTCCTTGAGTATTGATCTCAAAAAACTTCAGTAGTCAACTTTAATCTTTCCAATAATCAAACTCTGATTCGTAGCAGGTATCTTCAAGATCGCTCAATTTATCTTCCATAAAGGATCGTGCATCGATAATTGCTTGATTATAAACACTGGGACAAATTTCTTGTAAACAAAAGTCGAGAAATAGTGAAGCTTTGAGATCGCCAATTTCTTCATCAAGTTGTTCTTCAAAGTATCGTTTGATTGATTTGATTAACTGCTGTTTTGTTGCTTTAGATAGTTTTATAGTCATGTCATCTAAATCTTCTCTAATTTGTCTTTGGCGATCGCTTCAATCTCCATATATTTGAAACGATTTAAACTAAATACTGCTCGATTGCTTTAACTGCATTGTCAACACCATTTTCTGAACGGATTTGTTTACCTAAATGAATGGCTAGATCGCGCATTTGTCGATCGTTGACTACAGTATTAATTGCTGCTGATAAATTTTCTACAGTGAGTTCTTTTTGCTCTATTGGTTCTGCACCCACACCCAAGTCTGCTATTCTATGTCCCCAAAAAGGTTGGTCGGAAAAGAATGGCACGATAATTGTCGGTATACCAGCTTTCAAACCCGCAGCAGTAGTTCCCGCACCTCCATGATGTATCACCGCAGCACACTGGGGAAACAACCAATCATGAGGCACAGAATCTATTTTAAATATATTATTGGGCAAATCTATATTGCTAATTCCACCCCATCCAGTTGAAATAATACCTCTCTGTTCAGTTTTCTCTATAGCAGCTACAGCAACTTCCGTGATTGTTTTTGGCTCGCGATTACTCATGCTGCCAAAGCCAATATAGACTGGAGGAGAACCTGCATTGAGAAACTCTATTAGATCCTCTGATGGTGTCCATTCTATTGCAGAGTCTAAAAACCAATAACCCGTAACATAATCTTCCTTACGCCAATTTTGAGGTTTTGGTAAAACATAATTACTATAAGCATAGAGAAAAGGAACTTTTTGTTTTCTCATGCTAAAAAGTGGAGATCGCAAAAATGAACGAGATGGCAAATTTAAATTAGATCTTAACCATTGATTTACGGGGTTTTTAAATACTTGCCAAAGAATTAATGAGGATAGAGGATAACTAAGATAGTTAATTAAACCTGCTGTAGATTTACCAGAACCCATTGCTACAGGATATTTGCTTGTCGGGGTTTGAGTTTGATTCTAGTTTTTTCCGATCGCGACGCTTCATAACCAAGTAAATAGCAGGAACGAAATAGAATGCTAGTAAGAGTGAACCTTGTTTAATTCCTCTAATTTTCATTGGCATCCTCTCGATCAATTGACTTGGTTTAGTGAGGTCATTTTATTCTCTCTGTGTTGATTCTAAACCTCCTGATAAGTATGCCTTTTGCCTGGTAATCCTTTCCTTTTTTCCGCTCTCTTGCGATCGCGACGCTTGATGACCAAGTAGATAGCAGGAACAAAATATAACGCTAGTAACAGAGAACCGTTGATTCCTCCTGCGATCGCAATTGCCAAAGGTCGCCAAAAAGGACCACCGCTAACTAATAGGGGAACAAATCCAGCTATAGTGGTGATGGTAGTAGTGATAATGTGACGGGTAGCTTTTACTACTACGTCTTCTACGGCTTGGCGATCGCCTGCTTGCGCTTGAGGATTCTCATTAAAAGCCGAAAGAACAATAATTCCATTGTTGATGGCAATTCCAACTAAACCCATCGTGCCGACAATTGCCATAAAGCCCAGTGGCGAATTGGTTATCCTTAGAGAAAATAATGCCATCCCAATACAGCCCACCGCTACTGCTGCCACAATACCAGTCTCGCGAAAAGAACCAAGAGAAAGAACCAATGCCGTCACCATAACGACCAAAAGTATTGGTACATATAGTGCTAAGTTACCTTGAGCTTCGCTACTTTCTTCCAATTCGCCACCCCATTCATAGCGATAGCCAGGGGGGAGTTGAAAGTTATTTGCTTCTAACCGTGATTGAAAATCAGCTAGAACCTCAGAAGGTAAAACTCCTGCGGTGATAAATCCCTGTACCGTATTAACTCGCTGTTCGCTACGACGAGATATTTTTGAAAGTTGGGGTCGGAGATTGAATTCACCCAATGCCGATGTCGAGCGAAAATCCTTATTCTCACTTCGTTGGGAACTCAAGTCTAAAGAAGCAATTTGACTCAAATCTGCTCGTCGAGCATTACTAACTCTCACCCTGACTGGCAGGTTTTCCGTCGCCTCTAAAATCGATCCACCGATCGCACCTTCTAGGTAAGCTTCTAGCTGTTGGGCGATCGCCGTATTGGTAAAACCAGCCTGTCTTGCCTGTTCTTCATCTACAGTTAGGTCTAATTTTGGTAATGCTTCTCCCAAATCGTCGCGGGCATGGGTTACATTGGGAACACTGGCTAAAATACCTCTAGCTTCTGTACCCAAACGCTTTAATTCATCTAAGTTTGGTCCATAAATTCGCATTTCAATCGGCGCATCGAACAGAGGACCTTGCTCGAACTGTTTGACCAAGATACGTGCAGCAGGGAATTGAGCGTCTAATTCGGTTTGTAGCTCTTGTACTATAGTTCCTACGTTTTGGTCTGTGTTTAACTGCACCATCGCCTGGGCATAGTGAGATTGATTTTCGCGGTTGCCCGTAAAGTTGTAGTAAAACTTAGGCGCGCTTTCGCCGATAAACCAGTGAACATCTTCAACCTGGGTCAGATCGAGAATTGTATCCCGCGCTTGCAATACTTTATTCCTAGTTTCGGCGATCGCCGTTGAAGGAGCAAACTCTACCTCAATTTGAAACTGATCGCGGGATACTAAAGGGAAAAACTGATTTTTTAAGCTTGTCAGACTAATAAAGCCAATTAGTGGCAGACAAAAGGTAAGAGCGATCGCCAGTAGGGGTTTAGACTGGGTGAATCTTAAGGATTTGCGATAGGGACGGGCTAGTTTGGGAGAATTTAAACCCTCATTCCACCAAGCCCCAGGCTTCAATAACCAAGCCTGAATTTTTTCTAGCTTACCTTGAGGTTGAGCATCTCGACCTCCCAACTGTTCGGCTTTACCTTGGGTATCTGCTAACATCCGTGCTGCCAAACCAGCAATTACCGTTAACGATAATATCAAGGATGAAATCAACGCCAGAATTACCCCCATAGCGATCGTGCCGACAAATTCCCCCGCGCCACCAGGAAGCAATACAATCGGCAAAAACGTAAGAACCGTGGTTAGAGTAGAGGCAAACAGAGGCACTTTTAAATAGTTAACTGTTTTGACCATTGCCTTGAGGGGTTTTTCACCATGCTGCATCTCAACCTGAATCTCATCTACCGTGACAATGGCATTATCAATCAGCAACCCCAGGGCAATAATTATCCCTGTCACCGACATCTGATGGATAGGAATGCCCAAAGTGTTCATCCAGCCAAAAACCATAAAGGTAACTAGAGGTAAAGCCGTACCTACTACCAAAGCCGAACGCCAGCCCATAGTCACAAAGCTGACACCCACTACCAACAGCGCACCAATAACCAGGTTAGATAATAGAGTGCCGATGCGATCGTCAACATACTGACTCTGATCGAAAAGCAGGTCTAAACTAACACCCTGGGGTAAACTAGCTTCAAAGTTAGCTATTTCTGCCTTAATTTTTTCTGCCCACTGGTCAATCCTCAATCCTGATTTCATCCGCACCCCGACAACCACAGCAGGTTTACCGCTAACAAGAGCTAAATCTGTGGGCGGTGATTGGATACTTCGACTGACTTGAGCAATATCGCTCAGGCGGGTAAACTGCCCCTCGTTATTCTGGATCGGAATTTGCCTAATCCTTTCAATAGTTTTAAGTTCGCTATCTACCTCAATCGCAATGTTAGAGCGATCGCTACGATATTGACCAGCCGTTACTTTGGCATCACTAAGGTTTATTTGTTCGGCTAACTCCTGGGGTGAAAGCCCTACTGCAACCAGTTCGGGTGCATCTATCTCTACGGTAATCTCTTCATTGGGGTCGCCAAAAATTTCGACTTCCTCTGTTCCCACCACACTCCGCATCCCTACTTCTAGCTGTTCGGCGTAACGTCGTAACACGGGATAATTAGGCTTACTCGGTTGATTCCAGGTCAAAGAGGCGATCGCTGTATATGCTTTAGTTTTTGCTTCATCTAATTCGGGAATTCCAGCACCAGGGGGGAAAGAAGCAGCAGCATCATCCATTTCATCGCGAACTTTCGACCAGACAGGTTGAGCATTTTTGACTGCATCGACCAACTCGACAGTTACAGTAGAAAATCCGACTCGTGAATCAGATTCTAAAGTTTTAATCTCCTCGATCTCGGCAATTTCTCCTTCTAAAACTTCTGTCACTAATGCCTCAACTCTCTCGGCACTCGCCCCAGGAAAAGCAGTTTTAACAACCGCGACTCTAGATACCATTTCAGGATCTTCTTGTCGGGGTAAAGCCTGAAAAGAGGAAATACCCCAGGCGGTAATTAAAATAAATGCCAGTATTAATAATCGTATGTTGCGATAAAACGGTTTAATCATGATTTTTGTATGATGAATATTTATGGGTAGGGGCGAACGGCCGTTCGCCCCTACAGGGGATTCACTTGTTGTCCTGGAACCAAACGATGCGTACCACTGGCAACAATATGATCGCCTGGCTGTAATGTTCCTCTGACTAGAGCGAGATCGCCTTGTTGATTGATAATCTCAACCGAATGCTGCTTGATAATATAGTTTTCAGTATCTTCTGATTCGACCAGAACATAGCACGTCCAGAGTCCTCTGATTCCTTGGGTTAATGCCTCTGTTGGCAGCCAATAGCCTTCGGTATCTATCTCCTGTATTAATTCCAGTCTGATAGTCTGACCTGGATTTATTTGAGCTATGGCAGAAGGTTCTAATTTAAACACTACTGTCTGAGTTCTAGTGCTAAGATCAATTTCGGGCAAAATCGATGCTACTTTTGCCTCATATGTTTGCGAACCTATTTTTAATGTCCGCGTACTGCCAATTTGCAGTTTTCTTACTACATTGGTCGGTATTCCAATTCGAGCCTCTGGTGCAGCATTTTCCATCAAACGAATGACTGACTGACCAGCGTTTGCCACCGTTCCCTCATCTAGTTCTCGCTTTGCCACAATGCCACTAAAGGGGGCTTTGAGAGTACTTTTGTCAATAGTTACGTCGATATCGGCAATACTAGCTTCTAGCTGCTGCACCGTTGCCTGCTGTGCATCTATCTGTTCTTGTCTAGTACCGTTTTTTAGTTCTGCTAAATTACTGCGAGCTTGATTCAGTCTCGCCTGCAATGCTCCTTCGCCAAAGGAAAATTCGTCTAGTTGCTCACGGGCGATCGCGCCTTCATTATATAAAAATTCTCTTCTTTCTTTCTGCTTTGACTGTAGCTTTAGCTGCTGCTCTAAATCCTGTACGGCAGCTTTGGCTGCATTAATGTCTTCAATTCGCGCACCTGTTTGTAATTCTGATAGTTGAGCTTGCGCCCTGGCTTTTTCTGCTACAAGCTGCTGACGCTGGGTTTGCAGATTACGTATATCCAGTTGAGCTAATGCCTGTCCTTGAGAAACGCGATCGCCTTCTTCTACCAACACTTCTTTGATTTCTCCTCCACGGGAAAATCCTAAATTGCTAGTTCTAATCGCCGCAATTTCTCCTGTATAGGTACGTGATACTTGATAAGACTCTACTGGCTCAACTTTAATCGTGTCTACAGGTAAAACTCTTGCTTGAGATTCGGCGGTAGGATCGTTTGGTAAAGTCATTATGAGCGGACGCGCCCCTAAAAATGTTAGTCCCAGACCAGCTATTCCCAAGAAAATATAAAAGTATTTACCTCTGGTTTTATTAGGACTTTCGAGAAACTCCGAAGAAGATTTGTGATTGGGATCTGATGGAGATATGTATTGCGAAGTCATGACGATAAAAAGATAAAAGTTTTAATCTAACGAGCGTTTTATAAATAGCGAAGTATCTCTGGCAAGCACCAAACAGTGATCGGTACACCGCCAAGAGGCGGCAGTTACTTGCCTTACGGCATGACAGGATAATTAAATATCTCTAATTTGTCTTGCTTAAATTTATTAAAACAAACGTATGAATAAAAGACAAGTGCAAAATATAGATCTTTTGTCCAAATCTCTCTTAAGCATGATATTTATCACCAAATAAGGATTTTCATATATCATAAATAGAGTTCTTACGTTCGTTTGAATATGACATCTACAACTTCCATTGATACTCAAGAGCAAATCCTCGATGTAGCCGAACGATTATTTGCCGAGAATGGTTTTGCAGGAACATCCTTAAGAAGTGTTATTCGT
>JBCCDL010000313.1:0-6941 GCA_039030815.1 Cyanobacteria bacterium P01_A01_bin.83
AGCATGGGTCACTCCCTGTTGTTCCTCTGGGGTCCTGAAGCAGGCTGGAGTTTCACTCGCTGGTGTCAAATCGGCGGCTTGTGGGCTTTCGTCGCACTTCACGGTGCTTTCGCTCTGATTGGATTTATGCTCCGTCAGTTTGAGATTTCCCGTCTGGTAGGGATTCGTCCTTACAATGCGATCGCCTTCTCCGCGCCCATCGCGGTTTTTGTTTCAGTATTCTTGCTTTATCCTCTCGGACAATCAAGCTGGTTCTTTGCACCGAGCTTGGGGGTAGCGGGTATTTTCCGTTTCATCCTGTTTGTTCAAGGATTCCATAACTTCACTCTCAACCCCTTCCACATGATGGGAGTAGCGGGAGTACTCGGTGGTGCATTACTTTGTGCAATTCACGGAGCAACAGTAGAAAACACCCTGTTTGATGATGGTGGACAAGCGAACACCTTCCGTGCGTTTGAACCAACTCAGGCAGAAGAGACTTATTCGATGGTGACAGCAAACCGTTTCTGGTCACAGATTTTCGGGATTGCATTTTCCAACAAACGTTGGTTGCACTTCTTTATGTTGTTCGTTCCTGTAACAGGACTATGGATGGCAAGTATTGGGATTATCGGCATTGCTTTGAACTTACGTGCATATGATTTCGTATCACAAGAGTTGAGAGCGGCAGAAGATCCTGAGTTTGAGACTTTCTACACTAAAAACATCCTGCTCAATGAAGGTCTAAGAGCATGGATGGCTACCCAAGACCAACCACATCAAAACTTTGAATTCCCAGAGGAAGTATTACCACGTGGTAACGCTCTCTAAGGAAAGAAAGAATTGTTTGACACTAACTATAGGTTAGGAAAGTAAGCTCTCCAGCAGGGGGGCTTATTTTTGTGATTTATTATGTAGAGAAAAAGATAATTCAGAACTATGTTAAGGTATCAATTTGAAAAACTTCAGATCAAAGTCACCTCTAGACTTTGGCATTTTTGGCATTAATTATGCTCTCTCAAAATTATTGATTACCAAGGAGATTAAATTTGACCAGCAATAATTGCTGTAAAAGCCACATTTAAAGCACGCCAAACTACGATCTAGACTATTATTTTTAGCTACTCCACGATAGGCTAGAAGATATGATTTTAAGATTTAATTATTTTAAGTTCTTTGAGATTTACCAGAAATTAATGTTTAATTGTTTTATGTTGGACAATTGCTAAGCAGACTGTTGGTAAACCTTCGAAACTTTGTCTTTGAAAGCTTTAAACTTAGCTTTACTCGGCAATCATTGTCTAATAATGATTGCGGAATATGTCTTGATCTAAGAGCTTTCTGATATCAAAACCAGATTAGTACAGGATAGTAATTAGTTGTGCCAAAGCCAAAAGCCGGCATTATTTATAACGATATTAAGCCAGTTGCTCACAAAATTGCGATAGAAATAGAAGAAAAACTGATTGCAGCTGGTTGGGATGTACGGATGGCGACTGGGGTAGGTGGGATTCTAGAATACTCCACGCCAGGTAGCCCTGTTTGTCACACCCGAATTGAGCAATTAACTCCTGCCAATTTTGATCGCGAGGTACAGTTTGCGATCGTCTTGGGTGGTGATGGAACTGTTTTATCAGCATTTAGACAACTTGCTCCATATAACATACCTTTATTGACTATTAATACTGGTCATATGGGCTTTTTGACTGAAACTTATCTAAGCCATCTAACCGAAGCGATAGATCAGTTAATGGCTCAAGACTACAAGATAGAAGAGCGTTCAATGTTGGCTGTCAGAGTATTTCGTAATGATGCTTTGCTTTGGGAAGCTTTAAGTCTCAATGAAATGGTGTTGCACCGTGAACCACTAACTAGCATGTGTCATTTTGAGGTGAAAATTGGGGGACATGCTCCTGTAGATGTAGCTGCCGATGGCATTATAATTTCAACCCCCACTGGTTCTACTGCCTATTCACTGAGTGCAGGAGGTCCCGTTGTGACTCCAGAAGTTCCTGTTTTGCAGCTAGCACCAATCTGTCCCCATTCCTTAGCTTCCCGAGCCTTGGTGTTTAGCGACCACGAACCCGTCAAAGTATTTCCTGCGACACCGAATCGAATGGTAATGGTCGTAGATGGTAACGGTGGATGCTATATTTTGCCTGATGACCAGATCGAAGTTGAAAAATCAATTTATCCTGCTCGATTTATTCGCTTACGAGCGCCTGAATTTTTCCGTATTCTGCGAGAAAAACTGGGCTGGGGTCTACCACATATCGCTAAGCCGACCTCTGTTGAATTGCCTTAGCCCAGAAGTCATTTAATTATTGCAGTAGGTTTTAGTCTGAGAAATGAATAGTAAATCCACCAGCACCAATTCCTTGATTCTGTTGCTTACAGAAAGCAATTTTGCCCAGGAGGCGAGTCGAGATCTACAAACTCTTGGCTATTCAACTGTGATGGAATCAGCTCAGGCTGGATGGCATCAACTGAGTAATTATCAACCAATAATGCTCATAATTGATCACAGTTTTACAGGAAAACCTGGGTTCGATTTATGTCGTCAGCTACGTCATATGGGCAATCGCCTGCCGATTTTAATGTTAGTTGAGCAAGAAACTGTGGCGGAGAGAGTTGCTTGTCTGGAATCAGGAGCCGATGATTATTTATTAAAGCCTTATCAGAGAGAAAAATTGCTAGAGCAGATTGGATTATATCTTCAATCAGAAGTTAGTGACCCTGAACAGCTAAGGTTTGGCGAATTAGTTTTGGACTTAAACACTCGCCAAGTAATCCGCAAAAATCAGGTGATTAGCTTGACGATGAAAGAATTTGAGTTGCTTAAATACTTAATGTCTAATCCACAACAAGTAATGACCAGAGAAGAGATTATTGAGAATGTTTGGGGTTATGATTATCGAGGTGAATCAAACGTAATTGAGGTTTATATTCGCTATTTGAGACTTAAGATAGAAAGTCAAAACCACAAAAGACTAATTCAAACGGTTCGAGGTATTGGTTATGTTCTTAGAGAATCCTAAAGTGAGGATTGATTATGACACTCAATCATTGGAAAAACATAGTTTGTAATACTTCCGAGTAACATCAACCACACCAACTTAACTGGCTGTCAAATTGTTTTAGATTTAATTTGATTGCAATTATACAAAGAGTATGAAATCAGCTTATTCTCTTAAGGGTTGCGGTCTATTAGCTTGAACTGGTTGAGCAAAAAGATTAGCCTCAAAAGCCAGATTATTGAGTCTGAAAAAGCTCTTCAGCAATCTCAATCTAGCTCTCAAAGCATTATTCTGATTTACTATTTCCTAGATTAAATAGTTTTAAAATTTGATTATTCTGATCCTTAAACGTGCCTATAATTTAAAGATAAATATCATCTGATCCCCAGGTAAGACAGAAATGTCGGTTTGACCTTATTTTAATCATTGGTTGCAATTGAGTTGTTAAATATTCTTACTAGATTAAAATAGGCTATATATAGCTACAATGGGCTTTGGTTAATTAAATTGAGACTTTGGAGCAAAGAATAAAGTATGCCACGCAAAAAAACTAAGTCTACAAAATCTGGTAGCAGACCTCGCAAAACAGCAAGTTTTTTAGAAAAGTCTCAAGTAGGAATCTCTTTGACTACCGAGGCTTTAGAAAATCTTAACCAAATTGTTGAATCAACAGGTCTGACTAAGTCCAAGGTTTTTGAAGGCTTAGTCACAGGCAACTTGGCGATCGCCAGTCAAGTGGCAGAAAAAACCATTACTATTAGCTCCGCAAGTTCAGACAATGAAGCAGATGCCGCAGCAGATGCCCCACTCAAAATTGAGATTCTCGATGGCGCAAGTTCTACAGATAAGCCAGAAAATCCAACTAAAGCAACAAGCAAAGAAGATTCAGCGATATTATCTGAACTCAAAGCTAAAATTAAAGAACATAAGGCTAATTATCAGTCTTTAAAGCAATATGCTCAAGAGCAAGAGGCTCTAGTCAAAAAATTAATTAAACAGATAGAAGACCAGAAAGATACAGAATCATCCGAAGCTAGACAGCAACAAGAAAATCAGGAACAGCAATTAAGTCAAGAACTAGAACAGCTGAGGCAACAGCAGGCTGAAAATCAGGCAGAACTAAAAACTACCCAAGAAACTCTTGCCGCTAGTGAAGCAAAGGTTGAAGAATTAGAGCAACAGTTGAATAGCGATCGCAATTTACAAGATCAGTTAACAGACAAAGAGTCAGACTTAGCTCAATTACAGCAGCAGTTAGAAGAGAAACAAGGTCAAATCGATAGTCTTGCTGGCGAACGAGAACAAGCACAGAATAAAGTCAACGAGCAAGAATCAGCCTTAACCCAGCTACAGCAGCAGTTAGATGAAAAGCAGAGTCAAATCGATAGTCTCTCTGAAGAACGCCAATCAGCTCAAGACCAAGTGGCAGACAAAGAATCAGCCTTAACCCAGCTACAGCAGCAGTTGGAAGAGAAACAGAATCAAATCGATAGTCTTGCTGGAGAAACCGAGCAAGCACAGAATAAAGTCAACGAGCAAGAATCAGCCTTAACCCAGCTACAGCAGCAGTTAGAAGAGAAACAGAATCAAATCGATAGTCTCTCTGAAGAACGCCAATCAGCTCAAGACCAAGTTGCAGACAAAGAGTCAGACTTAGCTCAGCTACAACAACAGTTATCTGAAGCCCAAAATCAATTATCTGCAACATCAGATAGCAATCAAAATCTACAAACTCAATTAACGGATGCACAACAACAGCTAGGTGTTTTAAGAGATCAAATTCAACAACAGCAATTAGAGCTTGATAGTCTTCGTGCCGATACCCAAAACAGTCAGCAACAGTTGAATGATAAACAACGGCAAGTTAGTAGTTTAGAACAGCAAATTAAGCAGCAAAAAGTTCAGATTGAGGAGCAAAATCAAGTTGCTCAAGATCTTCAGCAGCAATTAACTGGAAAAGAACAGCAAGTAACAAAACTAACCCAAGAGAATAGCGAAAAAGAACAATCAATTAGTCAGACTAAAGAACAATTAAAATCTGAGATCAGCCAGAAAGAGCAGCAGGTAGCTAGCCTCAAACAAGAGACTGCCAAAAATAGCGAGTTAGAAAGCCAAATCAGCGATCGCTCTGTGCTAATTGAACAATTAAATCAGCAACTAAAAGAGCAAACCAACAATTATGGGTTACTAGAGTTAAAAGGAAATGAACAACAGGAGTTAATTGAAGGCTTGCGATCGCAACTGGAAGAACAAGAATCTCTAGCAGCAAAAACTAGTGCTTCTAGTACTTATAAAACTTGGACGATAATTCTTTTGGGAATCTTATTAACAATCGCCTCTGTGATTTCAGCTAAATCTTATTTATAGATCGATCAGCTGATTCTATATTAAGTATTTACATTAAATGTGAGTGGTAGATCAAAATTAGAATCAGTAATGAGGTAGAGCTAAAAATCAACGCAAGCTCAATAATTTGGCTTACTTTCCTGAGTTGAAATGATATCTGTAAAAATTATTGATTAGCATCAGTGGGCTGCCTATTCAAATCTAGGTGATAACGATAAAGTGCTACGGGGCGATCGCCTGCGGTAAAATAATCGGGGTCTTGGGGAGAAAGATAAATTGCCGTAATCTGTTCGGCACTAATCTGCTCGGAGTTTAACAATTCGTAGCTAGAGGTAGTTTCTACTTCGTTGAGATAGAGTCTTTCAGGAGATCTAAAAAGCTGCTGTGTAACTTCGGTGGTTATAAATTTATGCTCTCTGGGCATCTCTTGTTTTCGTCCCGTTATTTTGGAAATTAATTTGCGATCGCCCTTAAGAAAAGTTATTTGTTGATTAGGATTATCAGGATCGACTTTGACTCGGTAAACATTGTCTTCGCCTAAATATGCCTGGGCAATTTTTTGACCATTAAATGCCCGATCCGCTACCACCATAGGTTGAGATGATTTTAATCGGGATAAAAATCCTTGGGGACGATGATCATAATCAGTACCAAATCTGACTTGAAAAGCGATCGCCTGATCGAGATAGTTCTGATTATCTTCAAACCCAGGAGTCATAATATCTGGAGCAAGAGGGGCAATCTGCTCAGTCAAAATGCTAGTAACATTCCATGTCCCAGCCATCCACTCAGGGTATTCTAAGTCTCCTTTGGCAAGCTTGACCGAGGGTTTACTAGTCCATTGCGGAAACTGGTCAATCCGTTCTTCAATAGTTGCAGCACATGCAGTTGAGGGAAAACTGAGCAAGACCAAGCAAACTAAAATAATTTTTAATAGGTATTCTTTGATAGTTGACGATTGATGATTAAGAGTAATCGTGTCTCTCATGTTTAAAGTATGGCTCAAGTTATGATTAGCATTATTATCCCAGTTCTGAATGAAGCCGCAATCATCAAACAAACCATAGAAAAATTACAGCAACATTCAGAGAGTGAAATAATTGTGGTTGATGGCGGTAGCCAAGACCAAACCGTAACCATAGCTCAACAAACAACCGCCAAAGTTTTTACCGTAACTGGAACAAGTCGAGCTGGACAAATGAATGCAGGTGCAGATATGGCTCAAGGAGAGCTACTGCTGTTTCTTCATGCTGATACTCAATTGCCGCGCCACTTTGAAAAATTAATCGTTAGCACATTAAAGCAACCCAAGGTAGTTGCAGGAGCCTTTGAATTAGCAATTGATGGTACCGACAAATCTCTGCGTTGGGTCGAAATCTTAGTTAAGCTGCGATCGCATCTTTTATCTTTGCCCTATGGCGATCAGGGAATCTTCATCTCTAAACAAGCCTTTGTCATGTCAGGGGGATTTACTACTATCCCCATCATGGAAGACTTTGAATTTATCCAACGAATCAAAAAACAAGGTCGCATTGCGATCGCTCCTGGGTTGGTAACTACTTCTGGTAGACGCTGGCAAAAGTTAGGAGTTTGGCAAAC
>JBCCDL010000314.1:0-6937 GCA_039030815.1 Cyanobacteria bacterium P01_A01_bin.83
GCTGGACGCAATCCTAACGAGGTAAAACAAGCCAAATGGCTTTACTTGTTTTTCGGATATTCTACCTCAATAGCAATGCTTTTGTTTGGGATGATTTGTCGAATATTGATTCCTGATATTAACGATCCAGAACAAGCTTTAGCTTTATATGCAGTACAAAATTTTCATCCTTTCTTTGTCGGTATTGTCTTAGCTGGAGTATTTTCAATAATTGCTTCGACGGCTGATTCTCAAATTTTAGTTTGTTCCAGTTCTTTCGCAAGAGATGCTTTCCCTGCTTTATATCGTCAGATGTCAATAAAATACGGTTTGAAATACCAACAATTTTTTACTATTATGTTTGGTATTCTTGCTGTTAGCGCTACAAATTTTATTACTAGCACTATTTTTTCATTAATTATTTTTTCTACAGCCGGTTTAGCTGGTTCAATTAGTCCAGCAATGTTTATTACAGTATTGAAAATACGTACTCATTATTTAGCATTAATAAGTACGATATTTGTTGGATTATTTACTGCTATTGCGTGGCGGTTTCTAAGATATCATCAATTAATTAATGAAGCTTTACCTGCCTTTTTTATAGCGTTATTGTTCCATGAAGTATTTATGAGAATCAGGAAAGCGTGAACTAAGTCTTTATTTTCATTCAAGAGTTTATTTAGATTTAGAGTTTTTATGAAGTTATATTTTTTCACGACTACCTACAAATACCGCGATAAACTCAACTCAAACCCCGGCAACAAACTTTCACCAGACAACTCCGTCGGCAGATTTCTTACTTCTACATCAACCCCCTGACAGTAAACTTCCACCTGCTGCTCTTGGGGATTAATCAACCACCCCAATTTCACCCCAGCATCCATATATTCGAGCATTTTCTCCCGCAGCATTTCCAAATCATCCGTCGCGGATCTTAATTCAATAATTAAATCCGGTGCAATGGGGGGAAATTTACGTCTTTGCTCTGGTGTCAGTGCTTCCCAACGTTCCTTTTTGATCCAAGCAGCATCAGGAGAACGATTTGCACCATTGGGTAATTTAAATACAGTAGAAGAACTAAAAGTATAACCGAGATTAGCTTGCCGATTCCAAATTCCCAAATCGATAATTAAATCCGCTTCTCGATTACCGCTATCCCCTCCCACTGGTGGCATAATAATTAAATCTCCCGTTTTCGTGCGTTCAAACTGCAACTCTTGGTTATTTTGACATAGTTTATAAAACTGTTCGTCACTCAGTTGAATTGTGTCTAAATTTAATTTAAAAGCAGTCATAATTCTACATGCAGTTGTCGGAGAATTGATGATTAATAATGTATAAAAACCGCTTGAGGTTTGCAACCTCAAGCTAATAGCATAATTAAGGAGGTATTATTTGCTAGGTGACATCTGAATTTATGTTGTCGAGTAGATAATAATATTTTGACCATAAATAGTTGTTTATTTGTCAAAATAAGCAATTTCAACCAAATAAATAATATTTTCAAAATAATCTCCAAAAATAAATTATTTTCCAAAAATGACTCGGCAAAAAGTCTTTTAGGTAGATCTACTTGTATATCTAATTACATTAACCCCAATTTTAATATTTATCTTGTGAAGTCAGGTGTTAATACGGTTAGTCACTGTAGTTTGTGATGCTTACAATAATTGTCTGGAGAGCAAAATAATCATGTTTTTCAACATTAATTTGAGCAAAAGTTGACCGTCTTAAGGAGAACAATAATGACTGAATTTTCAATACAGCCGCCCACCAGCTTAAGTTTAGACGTTGATCGTGATGGAGACCTTGATTTAGTTCGTCAAGGAACTTTTAATGTCACTGAAGCTACGGCATATTATGTAGATGAAGATGGAAAAACTATTAGCTCCGAGACTATTATTGATAATACCGTTCCTACTGTTTCTCGAGCGACAACGATTGGTAGTGGTAATCAAGTAGATTTGTTTAGCTACCCAGAGGCTACCGAAGCCTTGAGAGTAGTTGGCTTTTTCGACCCGACAGCGGTTGAGGGTAGAATTGGAGACGGCGGGACAGGAGACATCGCCCAGTTTGACGTATTAGTGGGTGAATATGGTAAAGGAGAAGATCTAGCTACGATTTATTTACCAAAGTATGTTTCGTTTGCTGGTTATCAAATTACTGATTTAGGTGTAAATCAAGGTGTTTACGATAATAGTGATTTTTTTAGTGAAATAAGACCAGTCTTGGCTACTTCTGCATTTGCGCCTGAGTTAAAAGAATTAGCAGTTTTGGATCTCAATAATGGTGCTGGTACTGATAAATTGTATGCAGGATTTGATGCTCCCATATCAACCGAGGCTTTTGCTGTTCATGGTACTACCAGAGGATTAGGCGGCGGCGGTTTTGGCGATCCTCATCTATATACTCTGGACGGATTGGAATATGATTTTCACGCAGCAGGTGAATTTAAATTAGTAGAGTCAGTTGATGATGATTTTACAGTTCAGGTTAGAACAGAACATATTGATAATAAAACTACCTATTTTACCGCTGCGGCAACTGAAGTGGATGGGCAAAGGGTAGCTTTTTATGCCAATCAACAGGATATATTGCTAATTGATGGTAAAGCTACTGACATTGACTCAGGGGAGTCTATTCAGGTCGGGGATGGTTTGATTACTCGCGATCAAAATACCTACACTGTAACCTATGATAATGGCGATGCTAGTTCTGATCCAGAACAACTGATTGTTAATCATACTAAACAACCAGGTTCTGATCAGTTTCATTTGAATATTGAAACTTTTGTTGCCGATCATCGCGAAGGTTCACTAGTTGGACTTCTGGGGAACAATAACGGAATTGCCGAAGATGATTTAGCCTTGAGTGATGGAACAGTCCTCACTGCACCAGTTAACTTTGACGAGTTTTATACCGACTTTGCTAATGGCTGGCAGATTGAACAAGATGAATCTCTTTTTGATTACGCTGAAGGGAAGGATGTTAGTACCTATAGAGAAACCGACTTTTTTAAGGACGACAATGTGATAGTGGGTTTGGATAGCAATGATCTGATTGCTGGAGGGGCTGGCGATGACTCAATTATTGGTAGAGATGGTGCTGATCGTTTAACTGGGGATAGTGGCAAAGATATCTTTACCTATAAAAGTCTGGCACACTCTAATTTAGACGGTTTTGATACTATTACAGATTTAGAAATCGGTATGGATCAGATCGACGGAGTTTACCCAGTAGACGCGCCTAAGGTAGCTCAACTTGCTATGGTGAAAACCTTTGACGAAGTAGGAATTCAAAGTGTACTGACAGAAGCAGCATTTATGCCCAAAGGTGCAGCAACTTTTACTTATGATAATCAAACCTTTTTGGCGCTTAACGATCAGGTAGCTGGTTACTCAGCAGCGGATGACGCGCTAATCGACATTACTGGTTTTACAGGTTCTTTAGCTGATTTGGCGATCGCTTAAATATGTTTTGAGGCTATAGAATTGGCGATCGCTTATTGAGAATTTCAATTGGGCGATCGCTTTTAATTTTAACAAAATAATTAGAGATCTCGAAAATATCAGCATAAATGTGGGAACTGCTTAATATTGAACTATGGTGTATGATAAACATTTAAGTTAAATATAGTCAAATATGATTAAATATAGTCAAATATCTCAATAATTAAATCTGATTATATGAGATAATATAGCTATTCATCAAATAGCCAAAAAATGAGGCAAGTTGAAAGGCATATAGTTCAAGAAAATAGTTCCTTCTGGAAACAGATTGATAGCTTGTGCTTTCTGTCCAAAAATCTTTACAACTATGCTAATTATTTAATTCGTCAATCCTTCATCTTTGACAAGGTTTATCTAGGGTTTCATCAGATTTATCATTTAGTAAAAGAGCAGCCAGACTATCAAGCCTTACCGAGAAAAGTTTCTCAGCAAGTACTCAGAGTTTTGGCTCAAAACTGGAAGTCTTTTTTTGAAGCCAATAAAGCTTATCAAGAAAATCCAGATAAATTTACAGGTCGCCCCAAATTACCTAAATATAAACACAAAACTCAAGGACGTAACTTACTGGTTTACACCAGACAAGCTATTAGTAAAACCGAACTAACTCAAGGGATAGTTAAATTATCTGGTACAGATATTGCTGTCCCGACTAAAGCTAAAAATATAGCTCAAGCTCGGATTATTCCCCAAGTAGGACAATATGTAATTGAAATAGTTTATGAACAATCTGAAGCTCATACAGTAACAAATCCCAAAGCTATTGCAGCGATAGATATTGGAGTAAATAATTTAGCGACGTTAACATCAAACCAACAAGGCTTTGTCCCGATTTTGGTTAACGGACGACCGTTAAAAAGTTTAAACCAGTTCTATAACAAAACCAAAGCTTTGCTTCAGTCAAAGTTACCAGATAAACAACAAACATCAAAGAGAATTAAACAGCTAACAGCCAAGCGAAATAATCGAGTAGAAAGTTATCTACATCAAGCATCGAGATGGCTGATTAATTATTTAGATTCTCGTGGTATTAGCCAGTTAATTATTGGTCAAAATCCGTTATGGAAACAATTCGTCAATAACGGTCAAAAGAATAATCAATCTTTTGTTAATATTCCTCATGCTCGTTTCGTAAAAATGTTGATTTACAAAGGAGCAATCAAAGGAATAAAAGTAATTTGTACTGAGGAAAGTTACACCTCAAAAGCTAGCTTTTTGTCTTTAGATTACATTCCTAATTATGGTTCGCAGGGGGCTAAACAAATTAAGTTTAGTGGTTATCGAGAATCAAGAGGAATGTACAAAATTAAAGGTCAGAAAGTTAGAATCAATGCTGATGTTAACGGAAGTTATAACATTATGAGAAAGGTAATCCCAACAGTCTTTGACGGAGGGATAGAGGGCGTTGTAGTTCGTCCCATCAGGGTTACACCTGCATTACGCTAAATCTGGTCAATGTCATATTTGACTATATTTTTAGTAACTATTAAGTAAGATACTGTCTCTAATTTATGAGCGACTTATCACAACTTCAAACCAAAATTAAAGCTAAAACCATCAAGGCGGCTAAAAAAGCCACTAACTTGATTCAGAATCGTTTTGTCTCAGGAGGAAATATGAGCCAGCATGATCGGGTTGTATTTGACCTCAAGGGTTATATCGTCAAGCCAGCAGTACTTTCGACAGCAGAAGTAAAAGTAATTAAAGAGTTGGTACTGCGTCAGCGCAACGAACCAGAATCTTTACCACCCCATGAACGTTATTTGCCTGGTGGTGCTGTTGCTTCTTTGATCGACCATCCTGAGGTGATGAAAGTACTATTGGATGTTATTGACCCCGATCTCAATAAAATCCGTCTGGAAAATGTTTTTCTTAGCTATCGTCAACAGGGTGAAGGAGAATGGAGACCCCATGCTGGAGGACGCACTACTAATCCTAACTATGCCTATAATTTTCATGATGGCAGAATCTATGCGGGAATGACTAGAGTCGTCTGGGAATTAGATGAGGTGATCGAAGGCAAAGGAGGTACCTGTTTCATTCCTGGTAGTCATAAGGCAAATTACAATATCCGAACTAATCCAGTTGACAGCATTGATGCCAGAGATTCAGGATTATGGTCAAGCTATAGTTGTCCTCCAGGCTCATTAGTTATTTTTTCCGAAGCAGTAAGACATTCAGCAGACTTTTGGCAAAATCCTCATAATCCTCGGGTAGCCATTTTTTGCGCTTACAATCATATTAATGTTCGCCATCACAAACCTTCGACTCCTCCTGAAGTAATTGCCCACTTGTCCCCCAAACATCAGCGATTTTTCCGAGAAGTATATCACCCATTGTTTGATTAATTTAGTTTAAATCAGCTAAACTTTGGTTTTTGCAATTAAAGAATATCTACAATGAGATAGCTATTCACAGAAGAAAACTGTTAATCTATGCACGATCGCTATTATGTAGTAAATAGTAAACCAGCTATCATGAGGCAAATACTAACTTTTGTTGCCATTATTGCTGCATTTGGTACCAATATCTGGGCTAATCTCAATCCTTCTCAAGGGTTGACTATTGGTGAGATTTCCCAACAAGTCTTTGGCGAGGTATTGATTACTCCCGCTAGCTACGCTTTTGCAATTTGGGGCTTAATCTATCTCGGCTTGATTAGTTTCGCCATTTATCAAGCGCTGCCATCCCAAAAAAGCGAACCATTATTACACAGAATTGGCTATAAATTAGTTATTGCTTCCTTATCACAGATAGTTTGGGTATTTTGCTTTCTAAATCGACAGTATGCCGCTTCTTTCTTGCTGATGCTCTGCATTTTGCTACCCCTAATCGCAGCTTATTGGTGTTTACCTTTTAAAACTCGTATTTCTCGCTGGCAAAAATGGTTAATCAGAACTCCCATTAGCATTTATCTGGCATGGATTAGCGTGGCAACTGTGGTTAATGGAGCATCAGTTCTCGACTACTGGCAGTGGAATGGCTGGGGAATTAACCCCGTTGGCTGGACAATTATTATGCTCTTGCTGGCAGGTTTGATTACCCATTTTGTGACTATTCCCCGACTCGATTTTGCCTATGCGGGAGTTTTTGTCTGGGCAGCAATTGCGATCGCTGTTAAAAATTCTACTACGGTATTGATTGCAGGTACTGCCATCGGCTTAAGCATTGCCCTGATTGTGTTGCTATTATCCTTTAGCTTTTATGGATCTGGATTTAGCGATCGCGATCTAAATAATAATTAAATCTTTTTAATTCAGGTTGATAAATTGATTCATAAATTTGCGATCAATGTAGTCCTTGAGCCACCAGAAAAGACGCGACCGACTACCCCAATTCGACCAAGATGCGATCGCGCTGCGATCGCCTGTACCAATCAAAGCCAGATATTTATCTTGAGGTATATAGTCTTGTAATGGTTGGTTTAACAATATCCGTCGCCAGTTATTAAA
>JBCCDL010000315.1:0-6933 GCA_039030815.1 Cyanobacteria bacterium P01_A01_bin.83
AGGATCGGCGTATAGTGCGCCATAGTTAAACATTCCTGGGTCGTAGGGAATTTCATAAGCTTGGGCGTTATATGATACTGTTCCTGTAAATGGAGTTCCTCTAAAGAAGATTGCCTCCACATAAGGGACTGCCGTATCCATTAGAAAGGTCAATCCTACTGATTCGGGAATAATATCAAATTCTTGCTTACCAACTTTGACTTTATAGGTAATGGGACGGGTGGCATCTGCTACTAAGCCATCAAGGATAAATTTAACCACATCAGGAATTGATTTAATCTCACCACGGTCATAGCTATCAGATAAATTGATAAAAATATCGCTCATTACCCGCCAAAACTGTCCCAAGGCGCTGTAATAAGCCATTTGACGCATTTGTTCAGGCAGAAAGTCTTTAAATGCTTTGTGTAGCAACAGCATAAAAGGATTGTATTTGAAGTAAGCCTTAATTAGTTTCTCCGTCTCTGCGGCAAATTCTGGGGTGTCTAAGTAAGCATCCACCCCACCACCACCATGCCAAAACATTGCTTTCATACAATATTCAGCGTACTCGTAGTTAATGCGGTCGTGAACGATAAACTTAGCTATAGTTTCAGGATTGACGTTGCCATTAAAATATTTAAAAAAGGGGAACAGTTTTAAAAATTGAGTGTTGGCAATGTAGCAAAGATTTACCGAATAAGCATCGAGAACTACCCCATAACTCTTGAGAATACCCACAACCTCTACTAAATTCTGCGGAGAATCCTCTAATAACGCCGCACCTGATTCTAGCCTGGCAATATATTCGTCAACTAAAAAAGATTTAGAACGCTTAACAGAAGTGCTAACCATGATTATTTATCTCAGCAATATCAGTGATTGAATTAATAATTAAAATAGTTGTTAACTGTTAATTAGCCTCCTGTTAACAAAGCGATCGCCTGTACTTCGCTCCAGTGAGTTACCCAATCTGGTTTAAGACCAAAAGCAATAATTAATAGCAGCAATACAAAAGCAGGGGCATGTTCTTGCCACTTCACTGGCGGTAATTCGACTAAGTTTTCCGTTAAACGACCAAAAAACACCTTGTTAATAACTAGTAAAAAATAGACTGCGGTTAAACCTGTTCCTACTAAACACAGTAAGGTGGGAATAGGAAAAATCGGAAAACTGGCTCTAAAGACCAAAAATTCTGAAATAAAACCTACCATTCCTGGTAGACCAGAACTCGCCATCACGCCTAAAATCATCATTCCTCCAATTACAGGCAAGCCTCTTTCTGGATTAAGTAAACCCCTCAAATAATCCACATCCCGCGAACCAGTTTTTTGGTAAACCATACCCACTAACAAAAACAAGAAAGCAGAAATCAAGCCGTGACTAACCATCTGAAACACGGCTGCGGTCATGCTCAATCTTGTTGTGGCAGTTGCCGCCAATAGTATGTATGCCATATGTGCAATGGAAGAATACGCCACTACCTTCTTCATATCTTTTTGAGCGATCGCACAGGAGGCTCCATATAAAGCACTAATACTGGCTAAAATTGCCAGCCACGGAGCAAGATAAGCCCAACCATCTAGAAATAAGCCCACCGCAAAACGCAACAGGGCATAAGTTCCTAGCTTTAATAATACCCCTGCCAGAAGTACTGATATAGGCGTTGATGCCTCGACGTGAGCATCTGGCAACCAAGTATGAAAGGGAAAAATAGGAATTTTGATAAAAATACCTACTAGCAAAGGCGCTAATAATAGTAGCTGAGTTGCCAATGGTAAACCGTGCGATCGCAATAGCAGATAGTCAAAGCTGCTGGACTTGGTTAACCAAACTAAACCCAAAAAAGAAGCCAAAACTAGAATTCCTGACAATGCTGTGTACAGGAGAAATTTCATTGCCGCATAGCCTCTTTTTGCCCCACCCCAAATTGCGATCAGGAAATATAAGGGGACAATTTCTAGTTCATAAAAGAGAAAAAATAGCAGTAAATCCTGCGCTAAAAATGCTCCTGCTGCACCGCCACTCAAAAGCAGCAACATTGCATAGTATAATCTTGGTCTTTGAATCGTGGTACTAGTGCTTAAAATTGCAATTACGGTTAGAAAACTATTAAGCAATATCAGGGGAAAGGAAAGACCATCAAGTCCCAAATGATAATTTAGACCAATCCATTCAATCCAGGCGAAATCTTCCACAAATTGAAAGCCCGACCGTTGAAAATCAAATTGCCAAGCAATGGCTAAATTGACAATTAAAACGCTAATAGCAGCAATTAAAGTAATAGTACGTGTATTGTTTCCTTTTAAGGGCAGTAGAGAAATGATAATTGCAGATACAAAAGGAATCAGAATTAAGGCGCTAAGCATAACTTGGCTGTCTCAGAGGGATTAATTAAAATAAATAAAAAAAGTTTTTAGTAGTTAGTAGTTAGTTTTTAGTTCAATTAATTAAATATATTTGAACTACTAAATTATTTAGTTAAATTACTGTGTTACATAATTGAAGACCAGTAATTAGTAACCAGCGACCATTGACTGTTGATCATTGACCATAAGAGTAATCCTAGGGCAATGACTATGGTGGCGATGTAAAACTGAGACTGTCCCGAAGTATTATATTTAAGAGCATTACTGCTAAATATGGTGGCTAAACTGACAAAATTAACTGCTCCATCGACAATATAGCGATCCACCCAATCGCTTAATTTAGCTAAATTAGAAACTGCGGCAATTACTGTAACTTCGTATAATTTGTCTATATAAAAATCGTAAGCCAACAAGTCTTGGAAAAAGCGAAGAGTCAAGTTACTAGATCTTGACCAAGCTTGTCTGACTTTAATTGTGGAACCAATAAGACATCCTAATGCCCCAGAAGCAACTATCAATGGTGTTGCATAGCTCGTAATCAATTCTGGCTGTTCTAAAGATAAAGGACTGTTGGGACTTAGCCATAGCGTCCATTGACTTGGCGCTAAAGCTGTAATCAAAGTAACTACAATCAAAGAAACCATGGGGACAGACATTTGCCAAGGTGCTTCAGGGGCTCGTCTAGTTTTGACTTTAGGTTCACCCAGAAAAATAACTCGAAATAGTCGCGTTAAGTTAATTGCCGAAAAAGTATTGACAAACATTACCAACAGTAATAACCACCAGTCCACATCCCAAGAACCACCAAACCAACGATGATAAGTCCAAAAGATACCTAAAGGAGAAAAAGCAATTAAACCTGCTGCACCCACTAAAAATGAGAGACTGGTGGCTGGCATTCTCGACCACAAGCCACCCATTTCGGTAACATTCTGGTTATTGCTAGTTAAAATAACTGAGCCTGCACTCATAAATAATAAAGCTTTAGCGATCGCATGGCTAAATAAGAGTAAAAAGGCTATGTCAACCTGTCTGAGTCCCACTGCAATAAAGACCAATCCCATATAGGCACTAGTAGAGTGAGATAAGGCTCGCTTAATATCGATTTGGGCGATCGCCATTAAGGAGGTGCCGATAGCGGTCACCGCACCCACGATAATTAGAGCATCAGCCGAAACTGGAGAGAGGGTGGTTGCTGGCTCTAACTTAATTAAGACATATGCTCCAGCAGACACGACAATCGAGTTACGCATAATCCCTGCGGGATTTGGTCCTTCCATGGCTTCGTCCAGCCACAGGTTAAGGGGAAACTGAGCACATTTGCCAATAGGTCCAGCGATTAGAGCCAAACCTAGTAAAGCAGCGACGGTGGGTGCTAATTGATGCCCTTCAACCCAGGTTTCTAACTGAGAAAAATTCAGTCCTTCTCCATAGCTAGACAATGCCACAATCGCCATCAACAAAGCTATATCACCCACACGTTTAGTCAAAAAGGCATCTCTAGCAGCGGTAACAACTAGGGGTTGAGCATACCAAAAGCCGACTAAGAGATAGGTAGATAGTGTTAAAGCTTCCAATAAACAGTAACTCAATAGCAATGAATCGCTTAAAGCTAAACCAGCCAAAGCCGATTCAAAAAATCCCATCAGGGCAAAAAACCGAGCTAAAGACCAATCTTTCTCCATGTATCCCAAGGCATAAATCTGCGATAGGAGACTAATTCCCGTAACGACTTCCAATGCCCCAAAACTTACTGGAGACAATTCAAATGATAAAGTCAAATCTAAGTCTGCCACCTGTAGCCAATGGAAGACAAATTGCTGCGCAGGTCGGCTCCAGATAAAATGAAAAATTATCGACCCATGAATAAACCCGATCACAGTCAGCAAAATGTTGATATAAGCTGCGGGACGAGGTCCTGTGCGGCGGATAATTCCTAAAGACCAGGGAAGAGTAATAACTGCACCTATCAAGCTATATATAGGTATTATCCAAAAGTTTTTTAACAGAAAGTCAGTCATCAAAACTGCCTAATAATTTACGACACCGAAATTTATATTGTCAAAACATGTAGCCAGCTATTTCTTCAAACGATGCTAGCTACCTAATTTATTATTTTTCTTTAACAAATAATTTTAACAGTTAATCCGCCACTAACTATTATTTCATTTGCAGTAAACCAAGTCGGGATTTGATAATCTATTCAAGCTCGGGCGGCAGTTAATTGTGGTCTTTTAATATTTCTGTTCAACTTCATTTGACGAAACCAACCTGCTTATACTACTGAATTGCTAAAATTGGTAGTATGGTTTTGCCATAACTTCAGCTCACAAAGATGATTGTTGTTTGTACTTAGATCTGCGCCAGATATTAATTATCATTAACAGTCAAATTAAAAAATATAATCAAGTTTTATATTGTCAAAGGAGTCAAGGTTATCTATGCTTAATATATAGGTAATTAAATTAACCGATGCTGATTTTATAATCTGATAGGGGAATTTTTTAGGTATTGTAGTTTTAGCTATCCCTATATTTTCGTACTATAGAGTGGTAAAATTATAGTTTTCAATAAGCCTAGAAAGCAGGGTTTAACAGCCGCATTTATTGTTAGGAGTTCAAAGGTTCATCTGGCTGGGTTTGGGGATCTGTTATCACATCAAAAATTTGGGTTTAAGTTAGCAAACTTTTTGATGTTATATGTCTCGTTTTTCTAATTCAAACTTATAGCTTAGATCAGCAAGCTCAAACTCGATTAAACAACCGTAGATTTAGTAAAAGTAGCTAGTGTAGTTAGCTGAATGTAAAGGAGTAAAAATTATGTCAATTGCAGTCGGAATGATTGAAACTTTAGGTTTTCCTGCGGTAGTTGAAGCCGCAGATGCCATGGTTAAAGCAGCTCGTGTCACCTTAGTTGGATACGAAAAAATTGGAACAGGTCGTGTAACCGTAATCGTAAGGGGTGACGTATCTGAGGTTCAGGCTTCGGTGGCGGCAGGAACTGAGAATGTAACTAGAGTCAATGGAGGTCAGGTGCTTTCAACTCACATTATTGCTCGTCCTCATGAGAACTTGGAATATGTCCTGCCAATTCGCTACACAGAAGAAGTAGAACAGTTTCGCACCTATTAATAAATCCTTAAGTTAAGCTAGAAATAGCTGCAAATCAAAATTATTAACAGTTTAAGTAATTTGGTGATACGCCGCTGATAATGCGGAACACGCCACAAAAAATTCAGGAGAAAAATTATGTCAATTGCAGTCGGAATGATTGAAACCCTAGGTTTTCCTGCCGTGGTCGAAGCGGCAGATGCTATGGTGAAAGCAGCTCGCGTTACCCTAGTCGGATACGAGAAAATTGGAACAGGTCGCGTTACCGTAATCGTTCGCGGAGATGTCTCTGAAGTTCAGGCTTCGGTGGCGGCGGGAACTGAAAATGTCAGCCGAGTCAATGGTGGTCAAGTGCTTTCAACTCACATTATTGCTCGTCCTCATGAGAATTTGGAGTACGTTCTACCTATTCGCTACACAGAAGCTGTTGAGCAATTCCGTGAAAGCGTTAATCCTCGTCCTTTGAGAAGACCATAAGTCTAGTTTAGTATGCAGATAGCCCAAGTTCGCGGCACAGTAGTTAGCACTCACAAAGTCCCCAACATGAGAGGGACTAAGTTACTTTTAGTTCAGTATATTGATGAATCAGGGCAACTGTTACCAAAATATGAGGTGGCAGGAGATTTGATTGGTGCTGGTGTCAGCGAGTGGGTCTTGGTTAGTCGAGGTAGCGCAGCGCGCGTTGAGGCTGGTCAAGAATCAAAACCACTTGATGCCACTATTGTTGGCATTATTGATACGGTTAACGTTGAGCGTAATGCGCTTTATAGCAAGAAAGACGCAGAACGATTATTGTAGTCAATCGGTAATAGGCATAACCAGGTGAAGTTGATGAGAGACACAATCAAGTTAGTTTAGGAGGAATTGAGATAATGGCAGCCCGCACTAAGGCGGCTCCCCCAACTCCATGGTCCAGTGACCTAGCAACACCAAAAGTAGATGAAACTGCCTATGTGCATTCTTTCTCTCGGTTGATTGGTGATGTGAGAGTTGGAGCAAACGTTTTTATTGCTCCAGGAAGTTCTATCCGAGCTGATGAGGGTACGCCTTTCTACATTGGAGAAGGTAGTAATATTCAAGATGGGGTTGTAATTCACGGTCTAGAGAAAGGAAGGGTCGTCGGTGATGATGATCAAGAATACTCCGTCTGGATTGGAAAAAATACCTGTATTACTCACATGGCATTAATCCATGGTCCTGCTTATATTGGAGATGAATGCTTTATCGGTTTTCGTTCGACAGTATTCAACTCTAAGGTAGGTGATGGCTGTATTGTAATGATGCATGCCTTAATTCAGGATGTGGAAATTCCTCCTGGTAAATATGTTCCATCGGGAGCAGTGATTGTTAATCAGCAACAGGCAGAGCGTTTGCCAGATGTTATCGATAGCGATCGCTCTTTTGCTAATCATGTTGTGCAAATCAATGAGGCTCTTTTAGCTGGTTATCGTTGTGCCGATGATGAAGCCTGTGTC
>JBCCDL010000316.1:0-6912 GCA_039030815.1 Cyanobacteria bacterium P01_A01_bin.83
AGTCCAACCACAGTATTTGCTCAGTGTTTCGGTAACTATAGGTAGAAGATTCATGCCATAGTGACCATTCATGGCTAACGTGGTGCGACGACGCAAAATATCAACTAGGGTGTGGGCTGATTCGTTAGTTACAGCAAAGACAATTTGGGCTTTAATATCGGGTAAATCAGTCACCAATGGCTCGGATAATTCAGGAGTTTCTCGGGTTAAAGCCAAGACTTCTAAGGCTCTTGCGCCGTAAACGGAAAACAAATGATCGATCGTATTTATCGATAAAGTGGAGCTATATTCCGTAATTGCCTGTTGAATACGCTTATCAGAGGGTAATATGCAGCCAGGAAGGGGTAGAGAGTCAGTTTGGCAAGATTTAGGCGATCGCTTGGTTCTTTTTAAAATCGCATCGACCATTTCTTCACCAACGTTGCGATATGTGGTTAGCTTCCCACCAATCAAAGTCAATAAGTTGCGGACTCCTTCTTGGCGGTGGTCAAAAATAATATGCTTGCGAGTAATGCTACCTGGTTTTTTGCCTTCAGAATTAGGTAAAGGACGGACTCCTGAGTAGGTAAAGATTATATCATCTCGTTTTAGATTAGCGGTAGGAATAATATTGTTTGTTTCTTGCAATAAATAGTCAATTTCTTGATTATCCGCCTTCATATTATCGAAATCTTCTTTGTAAGGTAGATCAGTAGTACCGATGAGATACTTTCCTAACCAAGGAATAATAAAGAAGGGACGACCATCAGATTTTGCTTCCACATATAGAGTAGAGCCAGGTGCGCCAGGAAATTCTTCCACCACGATATGACTACCTTTGGTGCTACCATTCTTGTTCTTATCGCCAATGGGTGATTTTTGTCCCTCTTTGCGACCTTGTTTACATACGTGATCGATCCAAGGTCCTGCGGTATTGATTACCATGGCATCGCTACTACCAGAGATGACAAAGCTGTCTCCTGTTAGCTTATCCTTGCAAACCACATCGGTAATGCGATTCTCTTTAATCGTTAATTCAGTTACTTCAACGTAGTTTAAAGCCGTTGCCCCAGCATTTTCTGCCGAGATAATATTTTCCAAACAAAGGCGTTCGGCTAAAGTTACCTGTCCATCATAATATTGCGAACCACCAGATAAATTTTCCCGATCTAGAGAGCGAAATAGTTGCTTAAACTTAGCTTTAGGCAACATGCGATGGACGGGAAGAGTTTTATCAAAGCTGAAAATATCATAAAGAATCATCCCTGCCCAAATCTTCCAATAGGGACGAGAGCGATCGCCGTAAATGGGAATAGTTAGCTGTAGAGGTGTAACCAAATGAGGAGCATTACGCAGCAACACCTCTCGCTCTTTTAAAGACTCTCTGACCAAAGGAAACTCAAAATACTCTAGATAACGTAATCCACCGTGAATCAGCCGACTAGACCAGCTTGAACTTCCGCTAGCAAAATCATTTTTTTCCACTAAGATGGTTTTGAGACCCCTCAAAGCGGCATCTCTAGCGACTCCTGCACCATTGATCCCGCCACCAATGATAATTACGTCGTAGTCTGT
Source organism: Cyanobacteria bacterium P01_A01_bin.83 (assembly GCA_039030815.1). Lineage (GTDB taxonomy): Bacteria > Cyanobacteriota > Cyanobacteriia > Cyanobacteriales > Xenococcaceae > Waterburya. Next base: position 1,555 of record JBCCDL010000316.1, read on the forward strand.
TCGTTGAATTTGGGCAAAATCTCGCATATCGGCTGTTGATTAAATCTGCAATATATCTTTAAACACCTATAACTTAGCTAATGATTCTGGTTTGATCATGGAAGAAAAAATAATATTATCTTGAAGCAAAAAATCAAGCTAACTTATGCTCAGAAATCTTTAAGCTTGACTTCGTAAACCCTAATCCATATTAATGGGATCGACATCAATAGTCATGCTGACGGACTTTGGCAAATGCGATCGCAAGAGATTTAAATCTGGCAAATTATCTTTTGCTGTTGCGGGAAACTTGAGTAAAATCTGCCAACGATAGCGACGGGCAACGCGCATCACGCTAGCTGGTGCAGGTCCTAAGATTTCGTATTCGGTGCTTAATAGTTCGATGAGTTGATCTGCCAAGGTTTCAGCTCCTTGCTCTACTGCTTGCTGATCGATGCTACTAAGCTTGATTAAAATTAAATTTCCGTAGGGGGGATAGTTTAATTCTGCCCGATGAGCCAGTTCGGTAGTACTAAAGTTTTGGTAATCATGGGTTTTTACTGCCTGAATTACAGGATGCTCGGGGGAATAAGTCTGGACGATGACTTTACCTGGCAGATCTCCTCTCCCTGCTCTTCCTGCCACCTGGGTTAAGGTTTGAAAGGCTCTCTCGGCTGCCCGATAGTCGCTGCGATGCAACAGCCCATCTGCTGCCACAATCCCTACTAAAGTTACTCCTGCAATGTCTAAACCTTTAGTTAGCATTTGGGTGCCAATCAAAATATCAGCTTCTTGGTGGATAAAGCGATCAATTAACTGACGGTGTTGCCCCTTATTTCTGGTGGTGTCGCTATCATATCGAATCGGGATCAAGTCAGGAAATAGTTTTTTTAATTCTTGAGTAACTTTTTGGGTACCACTACCAAAGAACTTGAGATAGGGAGAGCTGCATTCGGGACAAACCTCAGGCTGAATCCGAGTATGGTTGCAATAGTGACAGCGTAATAGTTTTGCTGCACCTTCATGGGTATGGTGATAAGAAAGGGAAACGTCACAGTCGGGGCATTCCATCACGTAGCCACAACTGCGGCAAGAAACGAAAGTACTGTGTCCTCGTCTGGGGATAAATAAAATACCCTGTTGTCCTTGATCGTGCATCTCGGCGATCGCATTTTGCAGAGACAGACTAAAGATAGAACGATTACCTCGGTTCAACTCTTGTCTAAGATCGATAATTGATACCTGGGGTAGTGGTCGCGAAGCAATTCTTTCAGGTAGGGATAGATAAAACTGAGATTGTTTCTCTCCCTGTAAATTCTCTAAGAGTATATTACTTAACGATTCTGCTTCTTTTACTGCCACCAGACTCTCTAAAGAAGGTGTTGCCGATCCCAGAATAATCGGGCAATTTTCTAATTCTCCCCGCCACCCTGCAACCTGACGGGCATGATAAGTAGGTGCGGGGCGATCCTGCTTAAAGCTAGAATCATGTTCTTCATCTAAAATAATTAAGCCTAAATTAGGCAGGGGAGCAAAAATGGCTGATCGGGTACCAATTACTACCTGAGGTTCTCCCTGGATCGTCTGTCGCCAAGTATCGTAACGTTCTCCCGCCGAGAGTTTGCTGTGGTAGACACATACCTGTGAACCAAAACGGGCGCGAAAGCGATCTGTTAGCTGCGGTGTTAAGCCGATCTCTGGGACTAACACCAGCGCCGATTTACCTTGAGCTAATATTGGTGCGATCGCCTGTAGATAAACTTCGGTTTTACCCGAACCTGTCACACCATGTAATAAAATCTGGGCATAGTCTTGCTGGGCGTTGATTACAGCTAGAGCATCAGCCTGGGCTAGACTAAGTTTCTTGGGCTGATCTGCCTCTTGTACAGTTCCCTGTTCTTTACGCAAAATTTCCCTTGATGACAGAATTACATAGCCCCTCTCCTCCAGCTTTTTGACCGTTGCGGGCGTAGTACCGCAAAGCTGAATAAACTCTTTGAGCCACAGTTCTCCCCCTCTATTTTTAAGAAGCTGTAAGATCTCTCGCTGGCGTTTAGTTAAATCAGCCAGAAAACTTTTACTGACCAGGGTAACTGCTGTTTTTAACTTAGGCTGGACTCGTTTTGGTGGCTCTAGGTAATTTTCAATCCAACCCCGCTTACTTAGTTCTCTCAGCCCACGACTAGCCCCTTTAACCTGATTTCTGAGATAATTGACGCTATAATCGCCATCTTTCTGATTTTGCAATAGATTTAATACTCGTTGCGCCACTAAGCTGCAAAAATTCTCGGCACCAGGAGGAATTACATCTTGGTTTAATTTTACTCGACGTTGCGATCGCCCAAGCAACCCTGGAGGAAGGGCAACCTTAATCGCACTAATTAGATCTGCGCTGTAATAATCGGCAACCTTGGCTAAAAGTAGCCAGTAGGTGTCTGGGAAGAATCCTGAAGTTATTACATCTTCAACTAAGCGAATTTGCTTTGAAGTTAAGTATTCTGGGGGATTATCCAGTAGGCGAATAGCAATCCCTCCCGTTAACTGCATCCCGAAAGGGACGCTAACAATATCCCCAGCATTGATATTCAAGTCGTGGGGAATACTATAGGTATATAATCCCTGGGCACCAGGACAGTCTACTAACACCTCAACCCATTGCTGAGGCTGTATCTGATAGGTTGATTGTGGTTCTGCGGCTAACAAGCTTAACTGAGTTGCAGAGTCATATAAGCGATCGCCTGCATCTTCAGAAGACACTTCTTCGTAAGGAGGACAAAGGGCTTGCCCACATGTGTTGTGTCGTCCGTTAGCACCAGTTAGCATTACAGTCTCTATATGATTATTCGTATCAAGATATTATCCTATATTTTATTTGAATGAAATCATCGAGCGATGCAAGCACTCATCGGTTATCAGTTTGAGGAGAATATGGGTTGAACTATGCGCCTCTGTCAAGCTTACAACTCGTCAGCGTGCATGGGAGACAGCGCGTAGCGTAGATCATCGTCTGACAATATTAAAATGTATCCTTTTAGGGACGACTGACAAAGCTGCGTGCATCAATTGGCAGCCTCACCCACGTTCAAAATTATGCTCGTTCAATTTTGGTTAAAAGCTGATTCATCCAATTTCCTAGCCAGAATGAAGTGATGAATGAAAACTACAAAAGCAAATTTGAGCAAATAGATTTTTCTAATCAAGCTATCTAAATTATTTTTATATTTGTAATTGTATACAATGCTTATTTTGCTTCGACTCCAATCTAACTTTCTTCTAATTTTGTGTAACAAATAACATTTAGGTATTTGGCTTACCGATAAGATCTAAATTGTTGTTTCCTCATTGTTCATCAAAATAATCTAAGTCACGACTTCATTACGAAATCTAGTATCTAGTAAGCAAAGCTACATTTATTAATTAAGTTTTATGACAGTATGTTAAGCCATAACTTAATCAATCAATTTGGGGAAGTAACTATTGACAGTTTTCTTTGTTAGTGATCTCTGCATAAGGAATACAGAACGAACATAATATGAGATTGAAAACAAGATAAGTCAGATAACTACCTTAATATAAGAAAGAATTATATTAAGAAAAGATGTATTTTTCCAACAAACATCCTCAGACGTGGGATTTTAATAATTAATACGTAATCTGACTTACATCAAAATTCAATTTTTTTATTGTAAGAGAAAGTTATATTGCTCGCCAACACTTTTTGTTAGCAAAATTGTAATTTGTTAGTTTAGAGTTAGCAACAAAAATAATAATTCTTTTTTTCATTCAAAACTGATTTATAGATTTTCTGCCAAAAATCGAAAATACTTCTTTAAAACAGATAGGAACTAAGCCCATGACTACATTAAACTTGACAGAAAACAATAGCTATACCATTGATATTTCTGTGACCGAGGCTGCCGAAGATATAAACGAAGATTTGAAATTAGTAGAAGCAGAATACTCTGAAGAAAATTTAGGAGTTAGTAGTACCAAGAGTCGCCGTAAAGTTCCTTTAGAAGATAACATTGGGGCATTTTTTAAAGAGATGGCGCGTTATCCTCTGTTAACCGCCGAAGAAGAAGTTGTTTTGGCTAATGATGTTAAGGTGATGCTGGAGGTGGAAAGCACTAGACAAAAGTTAATTAAAGCCAACCAGCAGAAGCCGACCAAAGCGGAATTAGCATCAGCGATGGGTTTGGAATCTCAAAGACAACTAGAGCTGCTGCTATATCGGGGAAAAGTGGCTAAGCGCAAAATGATTCGCTCTAATTTACGTCTAGTAGTGTCCATTGCGAAAAGATATCTTAACCGAGGAGTACCTTTTCTAGATTTGATTCAAGAGGGAGCGATTGGCTTAAATCGGGCTACAGAAAAGTTCGATCCCAACAAGGGTTACAAATTTTCTACCTATGCTTATTGGTGGATTCGCCAGGCAATTACTCGTACTATTGCTAACGATGCTCGTACAATTCGCCTACCAATTCATATTGTCGAAAAGCTCAACAAGCTAAAAAAGGCTCAACGTAATTTGAAGCAGAAGCTACAGCGTAATCCTAGTGAAACTGAATTGGCACAAGAGCTACAAATATCTGTGGTTCAACTACGCCAATTACTAGAATTACGTCGTCAGTCATTGTCTCTTAATCATCGCGTTGGTAAGGCAGAAGATACAGAGTTAGTAGATCTTTTGGAAGATAGTGATCTACAGCTTCCAGAGGAGCGTATGAATGAGACGATGATGCGTCAAGAAATAACTGATGTGCTAGATGATGTTTTAACTCAGCGAGAGAAAGATGTAATCTGCTTACGCTATGGTTTGTCCACTAGCCAGCCTTACACCTTGGAAGAGGTTGGGGGCATGTTTAGTTTATCTCGGGAAAGAGTACGCCAGATTCAAAGCAAGGCAATGCGTAAGCTCCGTCGTCCTCAAGTGGCTCGTCGTTTAAAAGGGTGGTTGAATTAGATAATTAAGTCTGTTGTCAATCGGTTTTTAGCTTAAAGCTTAAAGCTTTTAGTTTTTAGTTTTTGATAATTACCGATTACCAATCCCAGATCAGTTAATATACATCTTGCACGAATCATAATTAAACTACTTAGAGAAAAGAGGTTAGTCTGCTGTTCATGCAAGATGTGCAGTTTTTCTACTGATACCAAACAGTTAATGATTGGAGGAGAAAATGAACTTCACTAAAGGTAACTATACTTTCAATGCCACCCCTTAATAAAAATTAATCGAGATAACTATAGATATACATAAGTGTCAAATTTGAACGGACAATCAGCCCGCATTCTGCCACCTCGCGTTAGCAGGTGGTAGTTAGGGCGCAAGCGAAGTCAATTATTTAACTTTTGTAGCCCTGATTTTCGATATATTGCTTA
>JBCCDL010000317.1:0-6911 GCA_039030815.1 Cyanobacteria bacterium P01_A01_bin.83
TGAAGATCCTACCAGCCAAATTCCTATTGAAGAGTTGCAGCTATCAGTTAGAGCCTATAACTGTTTAAAACGCGCGCAAATTAATTCAGTTTCGGATCTACTTGATTACACTCAAGAAGATCTTTTAGAAATTAAGAATTTCGGTCAGAAATCGGCTGATGAAGTAATTGAGGCGCTACAACAGCGGTTGGGAATTACTTTGGCACAGGAAAAATCAGGTAAGTAAACACTAAATTAGCGTCAAGATCAATTATGCGACATCGATGTAAAGTTAAAATGCTGGGATTGCCAGCAGACCAAAGGAAGGCATTAATGCGTTCTTTGGCGACGGAAATTATCCGTCATGGTCAAATCAAAACTACTTTGATTCGCGCCAAGGCAGTGCGCAGCGAAGTGGAAAAAATGATTACTTTAGCTAAAGATGGTTCTCTGGCTGCCAGAAGACAGGCTTTGGGCTATATCTATGATAAAGATTTGGTCAGTGAACTATTTAAAGCAGTTAATGATCGCTATGGTAATCGCAACGGTGGCTATACTAGGATCGTGAGAACCAAGCGTCGTCGTGGTGACAATGCGGAAATGGCGATCATTGAGCTAGTTTAATTAGATGTCTTATTAATAATTAATTGCTAGTAAAGACAGCCCATGAGAATCGCCTTGCTAATTCAATATTTAGGAACCAACTTCCATGGTTGGCAAAAACAACCTAACCAAGTAAGTATCCAAGGTTATATTGAAAAAGCGATCGCCGATGTCACAGGGTTAGCGATAAATATTTATGCTGCGGGACGTACTGATGCAGGAGTTCATGCTGCTGGTCAAGTAGCGCACTTTGAGTATCAAGGTCCAATTCCAGCTCATAAATGGGCAAAAATTATCAATGCTAGACTGCCAAAGGATATACTAGTAAGAGCTTCGGCTCAGGTTAAAGACAATTGGCATGCTCGGTTTTCGGCTGTTTGGCGACGTTATCGCTACACGATTTATACCGATAAACAACCAAATGTGTTTGTTAATCAAACCTGCTGGCATTACTACCGCTCAGTATTGGATGAATCACTGATGCAGCAAGCTTTAAATCCTCTGTTAGGGGAGCATGATTTTGCCGCGTTTAAACGATCTGGTTCGGATCGCCTTGATTCTATGGTGTACGTGCAGTCTGCCAAATGCTATCGTCAAAACTCTTTCTTGTACCTGGAGATTCAGGCTAACAGTTTTTTATACGGCATGGTACGTCTTTTGGTCGGAATGCTGGTAGAGGTGGGCATCAAAAAGCGATCGCCTGAAAATTTCACCGAAATCTGGCAAAATCAACGCCGCACAGAAGTTAAGTACTCTGCGCCTGCAAAGGGTCTTTGTCTACTGAGAGTGGGCTATCAAGAGTTTCCTTTTGCTCAGCCATTGTGGTTTGATACCCAGCCAAATTTTTATCTAGCTCGGTAAATCTCTTTATTTAAAATAATCCACAAAATATTATTACGAAAGATGAATAAAACTCCTCTCCCAACTCAAGAAAAACTAGATCAAAAGTGGTATGTCGTTGATGCCGAAGGGCAAAGACTAGGTCGTTTAGCGACAGAAATAGCGATGATTCTTCGCGGCAAGAATAAACCCAGCTTCACCCCCAACATGGATACTGGAGATTTTGTTATTGTCATCAATGCCGAGAAAGTTATTGTAACTGGTAGAAAAAACGAGCAAAAGCTGTACCGCCGTCACTCTGGTAGACCAGGGGGCATGAAAACTGAAACTTTTGACCAGCTACAGCAAAGAATCCCCGAACGTATTGTGGAAAAAGCGGTAAAAGGCATGCTACCCAAAACCCCCCTAGGACGAAAACTATTCACCAAGCTTAAAGTTTATACAGGAGCAGATCATCCCCACGAGGCGCAAACTCCTGAAACTTTAAACATCAACACTATACCTAAGAAAAACTAAGGAACTAAAACATGGAAGGAACACAAGATAGAGTAGTGTATGGAGCTACTGGTCGTCGCAAATCTGCGATCGCTCGGGTACGTTTGGTACCAGGAGAAGGCAAGTTAGTAGTTAACGGTAAGCCTGGAGAAGATTACTTTAATCGCATACCAAGTTATTTAATGTCGATTAAAGGACCTTTAGAAACTTTGGGTTTTGAAAGTGAATACGACATTTTGGTCAATGCTCATGGAGGTGGTTTAACTGGTCAAGCGGATGCGGTTAAGCTAGGAGTAGCTCGGGCATTGTGTAAGCAAGACCCTAACAACCGCCAGCCGCTTAAAACCGAAGGTTATCTCACTCGTGACCCTCGTTGTAAAGAGAGAAAGAAATATGGTTTGAAGAAGGCTCGTAAAGCTCCCCAATTCTCCAAACGATAAAGTAGTATTTAATTAGTAAACCTTATAGTAACAACTGACAATGCCAAAACCAGATATTCACCCCACTTGGTACCCAGATGCCAAGGTCATCTGTAACGGGGAAGTAGTAATGACTATTGGTTCAACTCAGCCAGAAATCAATGTAGATGTTTGGTCTGGGAATCATCCCTTTTATACAGGGACACAAAAGATTATTGATACTGAAGGTCGAGTTGATCGCTTCTTACGTAAATACGGTATGCTCGATGCTAGCACTGAAGCCGAATCCGACGCTGAAAAATAGCCATTTAAGACTAATATATGTACCCAGTAGTTAATTAGATGTTAATTGATTGCTGGGTTTGTTGTATCTTGAGCAATTTTACTTAGTAAATTACTTTATATTTAATTGGCAAAACCAATGGCAGAAGCATATTTATTAGACAAGCTGAAATCTGTAGAACAAACTTTTCAAGAACTTACTCATCGTTTAGCAGATCCTGATATTGCCACCAATCCCGATGAACTTCAGAAAATAGCTAAAGCTCGTTCCTCTTTAGAAGAAACAGTTATTGCTTATCGACAATGGCAAGAAGCAAGCGAGGAATTAGCAGGAGCCAGAGAAATTCTTAAAGAGGCTGACGATGCTGAAATGAAAGAGATGGCTAGCATGGAGATCAGCGAATTAGAAGAGCAGCTAGAACAGTTGGAAACTAAGCTTAAAATTCTATTGCTTCCCAGAGATCCTAACGATGATAAAAACATCATGTTAGAAATTAGAGCAGGAACAGGAGGCGACGAAGCAAGTATCTGGGCAGGAGATTTAGTGCGAATGTACTCGCGTTATGCAGAAAGTCAAAATTGGCAGGTCTTTCTGTTGAGTGAGTCGGCAGCAGATATGGGCGGATTTAAAGAAGCTATTCTGGAAGTAACGGGAAACTCCGTGTATAGTAAGCTCAAGTTTGAAGCGGGAGTGCATCGCGTACAGCGTGTGCCACAAACTGAAGCAGGGGGAAGGGTTCATACTTCTACTGCCACAGTAGCCATCATGCCTGAAGTGGACGAAGTAGAGGTGAAAATAGATCCCAAAGATATTGAGCTTAAAACAGCTCGTTCTGGTGGTGCTGGAGGACAAAACGTCAATAAAGTTGAAACAGCAGTAGATTTAATCCATAAGCCCACAGGAATTAGGATTTTTTGTACCGAAGAGCGATCGCAATTACAAAACCGCGAACGTGCTATGCAAATCCTGAGAGCCAAACTGTATGACATTAAATTAGCCGAACAGCAAAAAGAAGTTAGAGGCTTAAGACAGTCGCAGGTAGGAACAGGCGCTAGATCGGAAAAAATTCGTACCTATAACTATAAAGATAATCGCATTACCGATCATCGTCTGGGTAAGAATTTTCCTCTAGCCAATTCTTTAGAGGGAGATATTGATGTTATGATTCAATCCTGTATTTCTCAAGATCAACAAGAACGACTAGAAGAACTGGCTCAATCACCCGATACTGCCGAAACTTTAAACTAAATTACGCCCAGTTTGCATTAGCGAGCATTAAATTCACTAGTTTTGAACTTCCTAGCTTTTAGCTTAGCTATTGGATGGATTGAATATCACTTATGAGCGATTTAGCTATCGTCTCGAACTGATTTAAAATTAAAGAGAAATGTCCCTCTTCGGGGTAAGTCATAAGTCTAGCCTTTGGTAAATTTGCCACGACCCTCTTAATAGGAGCAATCGGTACGTTTTTGTCTTGTTCACCATGAAATATTATTAAAGGCATCTGAATTTCTTCCAAACTAAAATCCCATTCACGGGCATAGAGTTGAACATCATAAGCTGCACCTTTTGCTCCTTGACACATTGCTTCAATAGTTGTTTCACAGAAAGGTCTTATGCGACCAGGTTGTTTTAAAACTAAGTAGTCTGCTAGTGGAAATTGTTTCTTTAACTTTGACAGTAATTTTTTTGGGTTGCCTTTTAATGATTGCTGCATCAGTTTTAGCCAGCCTAGATGCAGAACAGGAATTCTTTTGGCGAAGAACCAAGCCAAGCGACTCATCGTTGGGAGGTCTTCATTCAAATCCATTCGCCATGCGCCAGAAACAATGACGGCAGCATGAAGTCTTTCAGGGATCTTAGCAGCACACACAGCGACATACCCGCAACCTCCAGAAATACCCAGAACCGAAAATTTATCCAGACCAACAGCATCGGCAAGAAATACCACATCATTTACCCAGTCGGAAAAACCACGATTCAGTTTAAAATCAGACTGCCCAACACCAGGACGATCTGGTGCAATTATGCGTAAACCAACTCGACTGATGATTTCATCACCCAATATTAATGGTTCTAAACGGGAAGATGGGGCACCATGAAAATATAAAACAGGATGCCCATTACGATCTCCATATTCTGCATAAGCTAACTGCCTTTTATCTGGTAATGTGAGAAAATTTGTCGTCCGCATAGGAAGTAATAGGCTTTCCCTAACATGCTAAAAGTAAATGCGGCGTAATGTGCCTTTGGTTGTCTCTATCAAAAACTATTAGCTTTTGTACTATTAAGCTCGCATTATTAAAGACGACGACGTTTAAAGCGATCAATTGAGCTTTGCAGGGAGCTGATATAGCTCTCATCATTAAGAGTTTTTTCTGTAAGTCTTCCTGAATCAATTCCAGCTTTGATTAAATCTTCGGCTTTAATACGGTTTCCTCGAATAGCAGAGAGCAATGCACTATTACTCGGGATATCTTGGTCAGTAAATCTGCCTTGATAAGCGGCACTGACTAAATCTATCGGACTGATTTCTACAATATTGGCTGAGAAAGTACTACCTACAGCAACTTGATCTACTTTATCCGCTAAAGCGGCTGTACCCAAATTAGATAATGCTATTGCTGATAGCGTAGCAATTGTTATAAGTTTCATCTCTCTTGCTCCTGATTGATCGATTCTAGTAATTAATATCCCGCGCTACCCTTAAGAGCAATTGATAACTAACTGAAAAGTTACCTTAAATCGGCTTAATTTTTGCTTAAGAATTAGCTGACCTCTGGCGCTGTCAGGCATTTAATTAGTCTTTTTAGGTTGACGGGGAGACAAGGAGACAGGGGGACAAGGTGAGGCAACTTGATCTACTTTATCCGCTAAAGCGGCTGTGCCCAAATTAGATAATGCTATTGCTGATAGCGTAGCAATTGTTGTAAGTTTCATTTGTCTTGCTCCTGATTTATTGATCCTCATAATCAATATCTCCCGCTACCCTTAAGAGCAATTGATAACTAACTGAATAGTTACCTTAAATTAGCTTAATCTCTGCTGAAGAATTAGCTGGCTTTTGGCAAAGATGCCGCCACTACTCGGTAATGAGTATCTTTTTGTAGCTTGCTTAGGAGCTTTTGGGCTTGAGGATCTCGTGAGCCATTTAAAGCGATCGCTGTACGCCATCGAGTACGCCAATAATCGTCTTCTGAAAGGATAGCAAATAAATCTAAGGCTTGTTGCTTTAAATCAGTTTTTAGTAAGCGATGTAGCGCTAAAATTCCTGTTTCTTTAGTAGTTTGATCCTGATCGGCTATGGCTAAGTTTGCTACCTGGAGTAAGACATTTGGCTGGTTACTGTCTACCAAAATTGAAATTACCGTTTGACGTACTAACCAGTTATCTGAATTGATGAATAGTTGTTGTAGAGTTTCAATAGAGCGAGTGCCGAATTCAAATAATGAATTAGCCGCCTCTGCCAGTACATTAGGGTCTTGTTCCGTTTCTAGAGTTTCTTTTAATATCTGAAAAGATTCTGCTGTGGGATGATTACCCAAACCCATCACGGCAATTTTGCGAAGGGCAAAATCGGGATTCTGTAATAATTCTTTTAGTATTAGTATAGCTAAATCAGAATCAGTGGTTGCCAATTCATCTAGAGCAAGTTTACGTTGATAAATACCCTGGTGCCGTAACTTTTGCGTAATTTGTTCTAGATAAATCTGTTTCAGGCGATCGCTATCCATAAATACTGCATAATAATTGCGTTCTTACTATCAAGTTAAATAAGATTGAATTGATAGAAATCTACTTTAGAGCAGATATCCTAGTAATCATTAGTTTAGATAACTGGTAGCAATCTTATTTTAGTACAGAAGATTATACACCCTATAAATTATCAAATGAAAATAATAGTACTAGTTTCACAATATCTCATAAAAAAGTATTGAAACAATAAAGAGCTTCTGAATATTTTTGAAGAAATATTTTGTTTCATGTAACAATACCAAATATTTAAAATATAGTACTAGGGAAAAAATAATTAAGCTTTTAAGAGTGTAATGTATGCAATACAATTATTTAATAAGAACAAACTTATTCTTGCCAACTAAATTTTTGCTGGAGATAATCAGATAACTTCTGGTTGTAAGTAGTAAAAAAACCTTTAAGCTGCTGCTTAATTTCCTGTTTTACAGGAGGATAAGTTCCGATATTGTAACGGATATGTGGTGGTGGAGCGATCGTATTTAAATTGAGAAATTGCCAAATTTGCCCCATGATTTCATCAGTTTGATGGAAAAACA
>JBCCDL010000318.1:0-6884 GCA_039030815.1 Cyanobacteria bacterium P01_A01_bin.83
GACAACAGCGGAAAATTAGGAAATATACTGCTAGTTTTAGACTCAATATATTTACCATCTTCTAATAATAAAATTTTCAGCTTTCCTGTTTCATACTGCCATAATTCTGGAACCCCCAAAGCTTGATATATTTCTGGATGGCTGCGATTGGTAATATCTATTTCTAAAGCTAAATCTGGTGGCGGATCTATCGTTAAATCTAATCTATCTTTTCCACTAACTGCGATCTCGTTTTGAATATAAAAGCAGCTATCAGGTTCAATGCCTTTAAACATTGATTGGTTTTTAAACGTAGTCGAACCCAAAGGACAAAATTCAATATCTAGTTCTTCCAACAAAATTTCGACAAAATTGCTGATATAAACTTTGTTAATTTCGTGTTCTGGCAAAGGAGTCATGATTTCTAATTTTCCATTGTCATAGGCGATTCTCGAACTGCAACTTTCCCCTAAATCTTCGACAATAGCCTCAAATTCCTCCCAGCTAATATTTGCCAGCACTACTGTTTGTCCAGGGGGAACGATAATTCTCTTAACTTCTAGTAACATAGGATTTTACTAACGATCCTTGGATTAAATCGCGCTTTAAGTATCTATTGCTTAATTCTATTCCTACATGCGGCGGGCGAAGCGCCTTTATCCCTCATCCCTCATCCCTCATCCCTTCATTAAGCTTTGTTGCTTTGTGTTTAGAAACAGAGACGAGCAAGAGGGGGCTTCTATATTCTGGCTATAAGCCTTCTTGTATATAAGAAAAATTGTATGTTCGCGCCCTTTAAAGAATATTTAGAAGAAGAACTTTTTAAGCACTTCGATCTTCGTAGTCGTCCTATTCCCGCAGGATTAGAGTCTAACATTAGCGCCAGGGGCAAAAACCCTGCCACGATCCAGAGTTGGTGTTACCAATCTGAGGAATTGAGAAAGATCCGCTACTCTTATATTGACGCAGGGGAAACTGCTCAAGTTTTTAATAGCGTTATTTATCCTGCACATCATTATGATTTGCCCTTGTTAGGAGTAGATTTTCTCTCCTTTGGTAAGAAAAAAATACTCGTGGTAATGGATTTCCAGCCTTTATTTCGCGATCGCGCTTATCTTGATAAGTACATTGAACCAATGAAAGGTATCCGCGATAAATACAGCGAATTAGCACAGGATTTGGAAATGAAGTTCTATGATGCTAACCAGTATTTTTCTAAATATTTGCTGTTTGCCAAATTGGATTCAGAAACAGTAGTCAATCGCCTGTTTCCTGCTTTTCAAGAATATCTCAATCTTTATTGGCAAATGGTAGCCCAAACTAAGCCTTTGAGCGACCCAGAAGCTATACAGAGGATTGTCAAAGCGCAAAGGGAATACGACCAGTATAGTGCTGAACGAGATCCAGCTCATGGATTATTTAGCAGTTATTTTGGGGCTGAGTGGTCAGAGAAATTCTTATATGAGTTTTTATTTGAAGATGCTTCTCCCTTAGCTGTATCTGCCCCCAAACGTTGAACAGTCAACAGTCAACAGTCAACAAACAATGCTAAAACTTTTGGGATTGCTGATTGTTGAAGTTTAATTTTAATGGTCGATGACCAATAATAATCAAATAGACATGACTTTATATCAACCATTTTTAGATCATGCGATCGCTACTCTCAATTCAAAACTAGATTTGCAACCCTATCCTATCCCCCCTGGCTTTGAACAGAAAGAAGGAGTCATGGGGAAAGGCAAAAAACAAGAGCCTGTGCTGACTACAAGTCATGGTTTTAAATCAGAGAAACTAAGGCAAATCAGAGCGGCACATGTCCAAGGAGGCAGCGCGCTACAGGTACTAAATTTCGTAATTTTTCCTGAGCCTGATTATGATTTACCCTTTTTTGGTGCCGACTTGGTAACATTGCCAGGAGGACACTTAATTGCGATCGACATGCAGCCTCTATTTAGCCAAAGCAAATCTTATCAAGCTAAATATAGTGAGCCGATCATGCCGATGTTTCACGATTATCAGCGGGACTTGCCTTGGGGTGGTGACTTTCCTGAAGAAGCGCAAAAGTATTTCTCTCCAGCATTTTTATGGACGCGCCCTGAAAAAACGGAGACTGTTAACTCGAAAGTGTTTGCTGCTTTTTGCGACTATCTTGATGTTTACATAAATTTTGTACAGCAGGCAGAAAAAGTTACTGATAGCCACAGCTTAGACAAGATTCTTGATGCCCAACGAAGCTATGCAGATTATCGTGCGGCTAAAGATCCAGCCAGGGGCATGTTAACTCGCTTGTATGGCGCCGAGTGGACAGAAGAATATATTCATGGCTTCTTATTTGACCTAGATCGGCAATTAGCTCTGAGCAACTAACAGCTAGGAGCAAGGGATTAGTTACTCAATTGTTGATAAAAGTAACATTGAATTGATTTTGGTTACGTAAAAATAAGATAATGATCAAAGCAAATGTTTTTCTAAGATCCTCTATAACTTAAATCAGAGTTATCTGAGATTGAGCAGCTAAAGTTCAATATCCTTTAATTGCATTGGGTACTAACCTCAATTGCGATCGAGATCACCAGCTAGTTGTCCTCGTAACACAATTTTAATCAAGGTGAAGGGACTGACAAAAAAGCTTAACAAAGTGTAAAGCTTTGTCAAGCAAAGTCAGTAGAACTAGGAAAAATTAACAAGATGTAACAAATAGAAGTTCAATGCCGTTGTATAAATAAAAGTTGACTGAGGGGTTAATAAAAATGGGAATAGCCTTGTGAGGCTAGCGACCATCTTGATAACCTCAAAGGTTTTTTTTATTAAGAGTGTAGAGTTTTATTGGATGACTTAAGAAAACTTTTTTTAGGCTCCATGAGAATAGTAACCTAGCACCGACAACAACGAACCACTTTCAAAAAGCTAGCGATTAGCTAGTAGCCGAAAGTAGTTTTTAAGTTAAGATTTCTCTTTGAAGTTCAACTAAACCAAATTTAATTCAAGTAGGAGATTATTTATAATGTTCGACGCATTTACTAGAGTAGTTTCTCAAGCTGACGCTCGTGGTGAATTTCTTTCCACTAGCCAACTTGATGCTCTAAGCGCTATGGTAGCAGCTAGCAACAAGCGTATGGATTCTGTAAACCGTATTACTGGTAACGCTTCGGCTATCGTTACTAATGCAGCTCGCGCTTTGTTTGCTGAGCAGCCTCAGCTAATTGCTCCTGGTGGAAATGCTTATACTAGTCGCCGTAACGCAGCTTGTTTGCGCGACATGGAAATCATTTTACGTTACATCACTTACGCGATCTTTACTGGTGATGCCAGCGTTTTAGAAGATCGTTGTTTAAATGGACTACGTGAAACTTACCTTGCTTTGGGTACTCCTGGCGCTTCGGTGGCTGTTGGCGTTCAAAAAATGAAAGATGCTGCTTTAGCAATCGTTAACGATACTAATGGCATCACTCCTGGTGACTGTAGTGCAATTGCTTCTGAGATTGCTGGTTACTTTGATCGTGCTGCTGCTTCAGTAGGTTAATTTACTGAAAGTAATTACTCTTTTCGGTAGCGTCAACCAACCTTATGGTTGTTTAGAAAAAATTAGTAAAACAAGAGAAACATTACAATCATGAAAACTCCTCTAACCGAAGCAGTATCATCTGCTGATTCTCAAGGTCGCTTTTTAACTAACACTGAAATTCAGACTGCTTTTGGTCGTTTTCAGCGTGCTAGTGCTGCATTAGAAGCAGCTAAAGCTCTGACCAGCAATTCTCAAAGCTTAATTGATGGAGCTGCTAATGCGGTGTATTCCAAATTCCCTTACACTACCACCACTCCTGGTCCTAACTATGCCTCTACTCCTACAGGTAAATCCAAATGTTCTCGCGACATTGGTTACTATTTGAGAATGGTAACTTACTGCCTAGTATCTGGTGGGACAGGTCCTATGGACGAATACCTAGTAGCTGGTCTTGATGAAATTAACCGTGCATATGAGCTATCTCCAAGCTGGTACATCGAAGCCTTGAAATATATCAAATCAAATCATGGCTTGAGTGGTCAACCTGCTACTGAGGCAAACAACTACTTAGACTATGCAATCAATGCACTTAGCTAATTAGCTAAAATTTTGCGATTAAGACTTGTTATAAGTCATTAGCCTGTTTAAGATTACAGGCATCACTTTAGAAGTCAAAAGATTTGACTAAAGGAAGCGATACTCAGAGGAGTATGCGAATGCCAGCCCATAGCTAGTATTTGTTTACTTTTCTGAGTATTGTTGTGTTTAAAGGGATGGGGGCAAAAGAATGAGACATGAGGACAAAACAGAAGCGGAGCAGTTAACGGTAGAAAAAGCGATCGCCAACCTCAAGCAGAAAGAAGATTTAGGTGCCAGGTATTACGCAGCTTGGTGGCTGGGGAAATTTCGCATTAAAGAGCCAGAAGCGATCGCTACTTTATTAGAAGCTCTAGAAGATGAATCGGATCGCGCCCCTGATGGTGGATATCCCCTGCGGCGTAATGCAGCTAGGGCATTAGGTAAATTAGAAGATTCCAGAGCAGTAGAACCATTAGCGCGATGTTTAGAGTTTCCTGATTATTACGTCAGAGAAGCGGCTGCTCAAGGTTTAGAAACATTAAATGATCGACGCTGTGTAGCAGCATTAATGAAGTTGTTAAATGGAGGAGTAGCAGCAGCGACTAGAGTACCAGGGAAGCCCCATTTGGTTCAGCCTTACGAAGCAGTAATTGAAGCTTTAGGGACTTTGGGGGCAACGGAGGCGATTGACTTGATTGAGCCATTTACCAAGCACCAGACAGAGAAGGTAAGATACGCTGCGGCGCGGGCAATGTATCAGTTAACCCAGGAAGATGGCTATGGAGAAATGTTAGTTAAAGCATTGGAGGGAGATGACCTGCAACTACGTCGCTCGGCTTTAATGGATTTGGGTGCCGTGGGCTATCTTAAGGCAGGTCAAGCGATCGCCGATACTTTAGCTGAAAATAGCATGAAGTTGATTGCCCTCAAGGGTTTATTAGAGACTGATTTAGAAAACACAGATAGAGATATATCAACCGAGAGTATCAATATAATGAAGCTAATGGATTCTCTGCTGTAATTAGGGACTATGGTAATTCAACAGCCAAAAATACTGCCTTTAGAAAACGGCGATCGACTTTCTCGTAAAGAATTTGAGCAGCGTTATCAAGCAATGCCGAAGCTGAAGAAAGCCGAACTAATTGAAGGGAGAGTGTACATGGCATCACCAGTCAGAATCATTCACGGTCAACCTCATGCCTACATTATGACGTGGTTAGGAGTTTATCATGCTGCTACCCCAAGTACTCAGTTAGCAGATAATACCACTGTCAGGTTAGATCTTGATAATGAACCTCAACCAGATGCTCTATTGAGGATTGAAGGGGGTCAGTCGGTGATTGATGCTGATAATTATATCCAAGGTGCACCAGAATTAATTGTGGAAATTGCGGCTAGTAGTGCGGCATACGATTTGCAGGAGAAGCTCCAAGTATATCGGCGCAATGGAGTACAGGAATATATCGTGTGGCAAGTCAGCGATCAAATCATTGATTGGTTTTTTTCGAGCGATGGTGAATACATTAAACTGCAAGCTGAAGAGAATACTATTAAAAGCAAAATTTTTCCTGGCTTGTGGTTAGCTACCGATGCTTTATTACAGGGTGATTTGACTCAGGTATTAGCAATTGTGCAGCAGGGATTATCAATTACAGCACATCAAGATTTTGTGCAGCAGATTAATAGTTGATTGATCGTCAAAATATTTAAAATATTCAAAGCGATCGCCTTGGAAATTAAAGCTAAAGGCTAAAGGATTTTAGATTAACAGGATTAAAATTAGATTAAATAATAAATTTATTACATTAATTGATGCAGGTAGCTTTATCAAAAATTGTCGTCAAACCTGGTCAGCAATTGCTATTACAAGATATTAGCTGGTCAGATTTTGAGCAGATCCTGGCAGATTTGGGAGAACATCGGGGTTCTAGGATTTCTTACAGCAACGGAGAGTTAGAAATTATGCTCCCTTTGCCCGAACATGAAAAACACAAAGAAATTATCGGCGATATAGTTAAAATTCTATTGGATCAGCTAGAGATTGATTTTGAAGCACTAGCTTCGACAACGTTTAAAAACAAGCAAATGGGTCAAGCAGTAGAGGCAGATGCTTGTTTTTATATCAAAAATCATCAGGCGGTTATTGGTAAAGATCGACTGGATCTAAAAATAGATCCACCACCAAATTTAGCAATTGAGATTGATATCACTAATAGAACCCAGTTTAATAATTATTTGCTGTTAAAAGTTCCCGAGCTGTGGCGCTATAGTAAAGAGGGTTTTCAGATTTATCTTAAAGTAGGCGATCGTTATATTGAATCTAAAACTAGCCCTAATTTTCCTAATATTCCCATCGTTGAGTTGGTGGAACGCTACACAAAACAAGCTCAGGTTGAAGGTAGAAGTAAAGCTATTCGCGCTTTAAAATATTGGGTTAAGGAAAATCTTTAAGAATATCGATGTATGCAGCAATATTATTTTAATTTTAATTTTAATTTTAATATTTATTTTTCCTAAATTTTTACTTGGCACTATTCAAATGACAAATGTTCAACAATTAATCGAAGCAGTGAATCAAGCCGACTCTGCTGATTTACTATTAGAAACTGTAGAAAACTTGGCAGATGCCCAAGACAAGGCTGCGATACCGACCCTGGTTGAAGTTTTAGGCTTTAATAATCCTGGTGCTGCGGTTGCTGCGGTAGATGGTTTAATCAGAATTGGGGAACCAGTTGTTTCCTATCTCTTAGAGAATCTAGACGATTATAACTATGGCGCTAGAGCCTGGGCAACTAGAGTATTTGCGGGGGTTGGCGACCCC
>JBCCDL010000319.1:0-6877 GCA_039030815.1 Cyanobacteria bacterium P01_A01_bin.83
ACTGGGTCAAA
Source organism: Cyanobacteria bacterium P01_A01_bin.83 (assembly GCA_039030815.1). GTDB lineage: Bacteria > Cyanobacteriota > Cyanobacteriia > Cyanobacteriales > Xenococcaceae > Waterburya. Next base: position 12 of record JBCCDL010000319.1, read on the forward strand.
CATATTAATAATTACTTATTAGTAATTTCCACAATTATAGCAGTCGAAGTAAAGCTTAAGACGTTAAATAGATATCTCGCGCAGAGGCGCAGAGGCACAGAGAGATTTAGAAAAGAAAAGTATTATGGATAAAATTGTTAATAAGATTGTGGCTTTAGGTGTTCCTGGTCTTGTATTATTAATGGCGATGGGAATATCTGGCTGGGTTGGTGCTGCTGCTATTACTACGGCATTAGCAATGCTGGGGGGACCTTTTGGCATGTTAGGTGGAATTGCAGTACTGGGAATACTGTCATTAATTTCTCAAGGGATAGCAGAATATGGTTTTGAGGCATTGGTAGGAGCAACAATTTCAGGATTACAAGCACAAGGTAAAACAAACGCTGAAATAGAGCGAGAAATTAATTCTTATCCAATTTCCAAAGAATTAAAACTTAAGATCAAAGAATATCTCAGTCCAAACAGCTAAATGAATAAACATCTAGAACAATTTGCTCGTAAATTAGCCCAGGACGCTGTCAAACGATCTGGTGAATTAGCAATTGAGATATTTAGTGAACAAAATCCCTGGTTTAAACCTGGATTAGAAAAGTTGCAAAATGGAACTCGCCGTTATCCAAAAGCTAAAAACAAACGTCAAACAGAAAAAGTTGTTCGAGATCGTCTAGCTTCGACCATTTCAGGCAGCAAAATGGAAGTAGTAACAAAGAGTGGCAGAATCGATATCTTAACTCCCTCTGAAATCATAGAGGTTAAGCAAGTTAGACGATACAAGCACGCTATGGGTCAAGTTACTAGTTATAGTTATTATTATCCACAACACATTCGACGAATACATCTTTACGGCAAAGTATCATCCAAACAGCGTAAATTGATTATTCAGGAGTGTTTTACTACTAATATCGCAGTAACTTTTGAAAAATAAAAACTAGTACGATAGCAGATCTGTAGCAGATCTGTAGGCTGGGTAGAACGAAGTGAAACCCAACACCATCAACTATTCCATCCCAACCAAAGAATCAAAAACAGGAACTTCCGAACTACCCCAGTTAACATCATAAACACCACGCTGCACGTAGCGATGAAAACTGGAATGTTGCCAATCTTTAGGACTCAAAACTAAACCGTGATGCACGGGATTGTAATGGATATAATTCACATGATTGATAAAATCCTGCTCGTCCCGAATTAAATGCTCCCAAAATCGTCTTTGCCAAATCGCTTTTTCACCTTTACTTTGTCTGGAATCTGAAACTTGTCCTTGATATTCCAGGCTACAGCGACGACTAAACCAACTCTTAATCAAACGCCAACGAGTAGAAAAATCGGCATCACCTTTGGGTAATGTCCAGATGCAATGAAGATGGTTGGGTAAAATAACGATCGCATTAATTACAAAAGAATGTTGTTTGATTACTCTACGAAACGAATCGCGCAACAGCTCGATATTTTCTGTTTCACAGAGAATTGCTCTACGATTATGAGTAACTACCGTAAAAAAATAGGTGCTTCCTGGTAATTTGGCGCGACGATATTGCATATTATCGATCTCAATCGAGAAAATTTGCTGTTGGGTTTCATGCTTCAACCCAACCTACGAAACTAAAAGCTAGTTACTTTACTTTTCAGTCAAACTTTTTAAATTAGCAGCAGTTTGTTCAGGTTTACCCGACAAAGCAAATACCAACACGCTTTTAATCTCTTTATTATCAATAATCTCTGGAAGACGATGAAATTGCTGATCTGTAATGGCAATGCCATCATACTTTTTGATGTAGTCTAATTCAGCATTAAAGTTTTTCTCATTGTAATTCTGAATAAATACCCGATCTACATCCCAGTTTTTCCAGTCTGCGGCAAAGTAACGTTTTGCCCAATAAGGATTATGGTGGCACAGATCAAAACTAACGTCGGGATTTGCCTGTTTCATAGATTTAATCATTTCCTGAACAAACTTGGTGAGACTTTCTGTACGGTCTACCTTTCCAGGCAATTCGGCATGATAGCCTAGATAATCATCCCACTGCACCGCATCAATTTCAGGGTATTTTTGGACAAATTCCGTCAAAATGTCACGGAAAAAATTAGCAACATCAGAATTCTCTACGTCTAACAAATAATGCTCAACTCCTGCATAAGTGCGATCTACACCTGGGATAATCCACTTATTGGCGATTGCATAATCAAAAACAGGGCTATTTTGATCGATCTTAATACCCTTTTCAAAGTAAGCATGAACCTCCATTCCTTGCTGATGCGCTTCATCGATTAACCAGTCTAACCAGCGGTCATTAAATTGATTAGGACAACTTTGATAGCCTAAAGTTTGCTGCATCACCTCACTGTTGTACATAGTGCAGGCATTTCCCCAAACCCCATGAATAATAGTATTAATTCCCTGAGCTTTATAATATCGAACGCGATCGCGAATCATTTGTTCGCTAGCATTATTAGTAACCTGGTAACGACTTAAATAAATTCCGCGAATCTCTTTTTTCTCCCAGTCGGTTTGAGGTAAAGGTTTTTTAGATACTTGCTTTGGAGTAACTACTGGTTGCTCAGATTTGATACTGGTACCTTGATTATTTTCCGTTGCCTCAGCAGTTTCGGTCACAGGAGATAGTTCAGGAGAGGATGGGATCGATACAGGAGGTAAAGTCGGTGTTGGGCTGGGAGGTACTACAGGAGGCGGTGCAGGTTCAGACACAGGAAGTTGAAGTTCTATCCCTGGAACCTTGGCTAACAGACTATTAATCTGATTAATATCAATATCTGGCAATCCATTTCTCTTGAACCACCAAAATCCACCACCTAAAAACAAGATAATGACGGAGATAGGAATATTGGCACAACCACAACCTTTATTTTTATTCTGCTCAGACACAGAGATACTAACCAATAAAATTACAGGGTATCAGATTTTTGAATAATATAATATAAATTAAAGTTGCTACAAATAAGATTGTTTTGAGATTTCACTATTCAGATCAATTCTATGAATGCCGTTGCTGAATCTAAGGTGTGATTTTCTCAAGCATAGATGTTCTTGCCCAGATCGGCGATCGCCATTATACCAATTGTGCGGTCAACAGTACCCTGCCGTAAAACGACAGGGCTTGCGTTGACTTCGTCAAAACGAGCGATCGCACTAGGAATTATTCTCTTGACTTATAGTGCAGCAGAGTAGAGAAAAAGCTTTATAAACGTCATGGTATCTGAGATAATACAGAACAAAACTGGATTTTTAATCAAAAACGACCGTAATATCAGGGATCAATAACATTTTCTGAGAGAAGATTATTAACTACAACGCTTTATAGTAGGATGATTCAGTCCTGCCCAAGTGTAATTATGACAGGGAAAATTGAATTTGATCGTGATCGCGCCCAGCAGTACGATCTTGATATTCGTAAAGCAATTCCAGGTTATGAGTCTCTGCATAGCATGGCTCACAGTTTGTTACAAACTAGTTTAGATGAGGCGGCAATACTGGTAGTGGGTTCGGGTACGGGAATGGAATTAGTTAGTTATGCTCAATCGAACCCGAAATGGCTGTTGACTGGGGTTGATCCGTCGCTGGAGATGATGAGAATAGCTAAATCAGAATTAAATAAGGCAGAATTTTCTGATCGAGTTCATTTACATACTGGCTATGTTGATAGTTTACCTATAGCTGAACCACTAGATGCAGCCACGTTAATCTTAGTGATGCATTTTTTACCCGATAATGGGGCAAAACTACAGTTACTAAAAGATATTGCCCAACGTTTAAAACCAGGAGCAAAGTTGATTTTGGCAGATCTTTATGGTGATAACTCGGCAGCTTATTTCAATATGTTTATTAAAGCTTGGCAGGCTCTCTATTTTAGTCAGTTGGATGATGAATCTAAAACCAAAGCAGAAGCTAACTTTGCAACTTCTATCAATAACTCAATCTATTTTGTCACTGAAGCCCGAATTATCGAACTGTTAGAAGCTGCTGGATTCAATCAGGTTACCAAATTTTACAATGCTTTTTTATTTGGTGCTTGGATTGCTCAATACACTGGTAGCTAATGTTTAATTCTCAATCTTATTTTACTTACACACACTCAAACTAATATGACTGAACCAATTCGTATCTTAATGTGCGCCCCCGACCACTACGACGTAGACTATGTAATCAATCCTTGGATGGAAGGTAATATTCATAAGTCCTCCCGCGAAAAAGCCGTGGAACAGTGGTCAAAACTCAACTTTGTCCTCAAGGAAATTGCCCAGGTAGATCTGGTTGAAGGACAGCCTGGAGTTCCCGATATGGTATTTACCGCCAATGCAGGGTTGGTATTGGGAGATAATGCCGTTCTTTCTCGTTTCTATCATCCCGAACGTCAGGGGGAGGAACCCTATTTTAAAAAGTGGTTTGAAGACAATGGCTTTAAAGTTTTTGAACTGCCGCCAGACCTACCTTTTGAAGGGGCTGGAGATGCCCTGTTAGACCGAGAAGGACGTTGGTTGTGGGCGGGCTATGGTTTTCGTTCGGAATTAGATTCTCATCCTTATATTGCCAAGTGGCTAGACATCGAAGTTTTGTCTTTGCGCTTAATTGACGATCGCTTTTACCATCTTGATACTTGCTTTTGTCCGTTGACAGGAGGCTATTTACTTTACTATCCAGGGGCATTTGATTCCTATTCCAATCATGTAATCGAAAGTCGAGTCCCTGAAGCCAAACGAATTGCGATCGCCGAAGCTGACGCGATTAATTTTGCCTGTAACAGCGTTAACGTGGGGCAAACGGTAGTGATGAATAAAGCCAGCGATAGCTTAAAAGCCAGTCTTACCGATGCGGGATTCAACGTTAGGGAAACTCCTTTAACCGAGTTTCTCAAGGCTGGCGGTGCCGCAAAATGTCTGACCTTACGTATTAATGAACCTGTATTACCAGACGTTCACGCTAGTACTCCTGTAGAAAGTCGTGTCCTGCACCTAGAGGGACATTTACTAGATGCAGGTATTATGAATCGTTCTCTAGATTTAGTGGTAGATAACGGCGGTAGCTTTAAGGTACTTAATTTTAATCTCGGGATAGAAAGACAAAGCACTTCTCAAGCTGATGTCCGTATTTCCGCACCCGATCATGAGGTGATGGAGCAAATTATGGGTCAGCTAATTGAGATTGGTGCAGTGGCACCTAGTGAGGATGTGGAAAATGTTATTACTGAAATCTGCGAAATGGATGGTGTTGCACCTGATGATTTTTATGTCAGTAATATTTATCCCACAGAAGTTAGGGTTAATGAGCAGTGGGTTCGTGTACAGAAGCAACGCATGGACGGAGCAATTGTAATTAGTGATGACAATGGTGAGATTAGGGCAGAATGTCGCATTTTACGAGATTTGCTCAAAGGCGATCGCGTTGTAGTTGGTATAGAGGGGATTCGTACTGTCCGTAAGAAATCTAGTCGCGAACCCAAGGCTAAAGATGAGTTTAGCTTTATGGGGGCAGGAGTCTCCAGCGAAAGAAGGGTTGAATTAGTTGTCGAACAAATTGCCTGGGAGTTACGGCAAATTCGCGATCGTGGCGGCAAGGTTGTAGTTACCGCAGGACCTGTTGTAATTCATACTGGTGGGGCAAAGCATCTTTCTTCTTTAGTGAGAGAAGGCTATGTACAGGGCTTGCTGGGGGGTAATGCGATCGCTGTTCATGACATTGAACAATCTTTAATGGGGACTTCTTTAGGAGTAGATATGCAAAAAGGCACCCCCGTCAGAGGAGGACACCGCCATCACCTCAAAGTAATTAATACGGTGCGTCGTTATGGCAGTATTGCTCAAGCGGTAGAACAAGGAGTTATTACTGAGGGCATTATGTATGAATGCGTTAAACATAACGTACCTTTTGCCTTGGCTGGTTCAATTCGCGATGATGGACCCTTACCCGATACGCAGATGGATCTGATCAAAGCTCAAGCAGAATACGCCCAGCTTTTAGAAGGGACAGACATGATTCTGATGCTGTCTACCATGTTGCACTCTATTGGTGTGGGTAATATGACCCCTGCGGGAGTAAAAATGGTCTGTGTCGATATTAACCCCGCTGTTGTTACTAAGTTGAGCGATCGCGGTTCGGTAGAATCAGTTGGGGTCGTAACAGACGTTGGTTTATTTCTCAGCCTCTTGGTTAATCAGCTAGAAAAGCTCACTAGTCCTTATCAAACTGTTTAATAACCTACGGGGTTAGGGAAGATTTCTTCCTTAATCCCACATCTTGCACCAGTATAAATATACTTAATAACCTGGGGCTAAGAATCAATTTATTTCCCTGTTCCCCTTAACCTTGATCCTTTAACAAGAATATTTGATTGAATAACTAAGCTCCTCCACCTGTCATATACTTTGAAAAGTGAGAAAGTAAATTATTGTGATCGACAATATGTTCTCTGCGCCATGCTCGAATCAAGCACAAAGGGATTCTCGTTTCCCTGAAATTGAGCAATTAAAAGAGAGCGTTCTCGTTCTTGGTCGTCTATGGGATCTTCAAGGTTCCATTGACAGAGAGTATTTTGCTGTGGTGGAAAAAAATTAGGATCTGATTCATCGGCTTGAAAGCGATAAACCGTATAAAAGTAAAACATGGCACGTGCCACATCTCCTTTTTTATTCTCTCTTGGTTCAAATAGCCGATTATTGATTACTTCACTATATTCATCGATTAATCCAGTCGGAATGCTTCTCAATTCTTCCTCATTTCTAAACCATTTTTGAGTCAAAGCATCGTTGATTTCGGCAAAAGGGCTATTGCTGCGGGCAGAATTAACGCGATCGCGGCTGGCAAAAAGACTATGCAAATCGCTTTTAGCCTGACCTGTTGCACCTTTGCTTTG
>JBCCDL010000320.1:0-6875 GCA_039030815.1 Cyanobacteria bacterium P01_A01_bin.83
ATGAGGAGCAGCAGCCTTAATTCCCACTTCGGCAACCTCACCCAAAGCACCAGCAGCAGCACCAGTAATCGCTTGCTGAGCGCCACCTTCAAAGACATCACACTTGCCTTCAAGAGCATTACGACCCAGCGTCAAACTGCCATCGACTACACCACTAACCAATCCATTGACCGCCATTCTAGTAGCTAAAGAAGCACCAGGGGCAAGTAATTTACCCGCTACGGGACCACCTATGGCAGTACTCAAACCTGTTATAGTTGCTTGTTTCCAGTCATATCCACTCAGACCGCCATTAGAAATAATCTGCACAGCACTGTCAAATAGGAATCCACCCGCAAAAAGCAACACAGGAACAGGAACATTACCAGAAGGATCGCTATAGTTAATTGGTGAGTTAGTCACATAGCGATAAAGGTTCATATCGCCAGCATTAAAACCAATGGCATCCTGGGAGATAAACTGACCTGCTTCGGGGTCATAGTATCTAGCACGGTAATAATAAAGTCCTGTTTCAGGATCGAACTCTCTGCCTGTATAACCAAACCTAAAGCTGACTCCTGCATTAGTAGTAGCGGTAACATTACCAAAGGAGTCGTAAGAGATTTGGTTAACCACCGCACCAGTACTATCCATTAGCACTCTAACGGTACCTTGATGGTCGGCTAACGCCCAGATAACTTCATCATCAACTTTCTCAACTGCCAGGACTTCATCGATGTTGACACCGTGGAAATATCTTTCAGTCTGATTACCATCACCGTCAAAGACTAAGGCAATCTCAGCACCATCATGGACATATCTCTCTACAACAGCCGTACCAGCACCATCACCATCAGCATCGACGGACTTCGCTATCCGATTATCGTTGACATCATAGGTATACTCATGACCTTCAATGACATCACCACTACTATCCCTTGTAACTACTCCAGTTAAACGGTTGCGATAATCCCAGGTATATTCAGTTACAATCCCCGTAGCAATCTCAGTCTGCGATATGCGATTACCTTCACCATCATACTCATAGTTATAAACACCATCAGTTAGTAACTGATTATCCTCACCCGTATCGTAACCATCGTTAGTTCTATTACCGTTATCGTCATAGCTATACTCTTCATCATCTTGATGGTCGTGAGTAGCATCGGTTAACTGGTCGGTTTTGTCATAGTTAAAGATAGAAATCCCCTCATTAGAGGCAATTTCGGTAATACGATTGTCTTTATCATAGGTATAGTCGTAATTAGCTATATCTCCTGCATCGTTACTATGGTCTAAGTCGGTTAATCTTCCATTGAGGTCGTAGGTATAATCAGTAGTTGCTAAAGGATCAGTCCCTTCGAGGTTGTTAGAGCGATCGCTTTTCACTCTTTGAGAAGCCTTATCATAGGTATAGTCAATCCGCTTATCAGTAATTCCATTACCCGACTGCGTAATCGATTCAACTCGATTGAGCTTATCGTAACTAAACTCTTCAACCCCAGAAGCCACACCATCAATGACATCATTAACACTAGTTAAATTATTAGCCCTGTCGTAACCATAGTTAAACACCACATTTGGTACACCAGGAGTACCAGCATTGTCCACACTGGTTAATCTACCCGCCAGGTCATAACCATAACCATAAGCACTAAACACGTCTTCGGCGTTAGTCAACTGTGAAGCCGCATCATACTCAAAGTTAAAGGTATGGATGGGGTTAGCTTCACTATCTAACCAAATCTCTGCTGTATTGCGGTCTAATAAATCATAAGAGTAATTGATTACTCGACCATTGCGATCTGTCGTACTAATTAAATTACCTACCTTGTCGTAACTATAGCTGCGTGCGTCTCCAAGCTGATTAGTGTCAGTCAACATCCGATTCAACTTGTCATACTCATAGCTAGTAGTATTTAACTCAGGGTCAGTAATACTGAGTAAATTACTTGCCCTGTCATAGCTATAGTTAGTGGTGCGTTGTTCGGCATCAGTAGTGGCAATTAAACGATAGATTTTGTCATAGCTATAGCTAGTTTCATTGAGTAAAGGATCGATTTCCTTGATGGGATTACCCACCGCGTCGTATTCTGTCTGCGATACGTTATTCAAAGCATCAGTAATGGAAGTTTGTAGACCCCGCTGGTCGTAGGTAAACTTGACGGTACGTCCTAACTCATCGGTAATTGAGGTGACGTTACCAACGGGGTCGTAATTGGTAGTTATCTCATCGCCAAAGGGATTGATGACAACACTTAGACGATTGAGCTTGTCGTAAGCATATTGAGTAACATTATTATTACCATCGGTAGCAGAAGTCAGGTTGTTAATCCCATCAAAGGTAGAGCTATTAATATTACCTAATGGATCTTCAATCTGGATCTGACGGTTGAGAGCATCATAGGTATAGGTTGTCTTGCGCTCTAATTCATCGGTTAGACTAATGAGATTGCCCGCATCGTCAAACTCAAACTCAATTTCTTCTCCTGCGGGGTCGATAGATTTAATTAAGCGATCGCGATGATCATATTCTAAGAAGCTTTCACGACCCAGTTCATCAGTAGTCGAGATCACGTTGCTATTGAGGTCGTAGGTGGTAGTGCTGCTATCGTTTAGAGCATTGGTCATTCCTACTTCACGATTAGCATCGTCATAGGTATATTCAGTACGATTACCATTGGGGTCGATAATGGCGCTGAGGTTATCGGCAGCATCGTATTCGTATTTAATCTCGTTACCCTCAGCATCGGTTTCAGAGATTAAGCGATCGCGACTATCGTAGACATAGATAGTTTCATGCAGCAGCGGGTCAATGACTTTGACCAGATTATTATTCAGGTCGTATTCATATCTGGTTTCATTGCCTTCAGGGTCGATGGATTTAATTAGGCGATCGCATTAGTCGTAGGTGAGAGAAAGGCTCAAGTTCTGGTTGATAATCGAGAGCTTCAATTAATTCAAGATCTTTCCCAGAGAAATAATTCATAGACAACTCCTATTGAACATCAATGATTAAATCAAGCTTACCTCTATTAACTTCAAACCTATAACTACTAGGCGTTAGACCTAGTTTTTTCAGTGCTTTTGCGCCAGTTTTTCCAAGTACACTGTCTGCTGGATTGATGCCAGCTTCAAATGCTTTTACTGTAGGTTCATTCATAATGCCTTTAAAAACAAGCTGTTTAGACGGAGAAACATTTTGACCTTGTAAAGTTTTAGCCAAGAAGTCCTGGTTGCCTGACACATCTATAGCCAATCCTATATTTTTCGTAGAAATCGAATTTTGCCAGTACGGTATCTTAATGCTTTCAAGCGATCGCTTTATCGGAAAACAGCTTTTTACTTAAAAAGACAAAATCTTTACACAAAAAGGGTTTGAGGTACTTGTGTCAGGCAGCCAGCCATGCACCTTCATACCTCCTAATCACTTCGGAAGTTGTATTGTAAACAAGGACGCTTCATGTCCGATTATTTAGGTAAATTTTTGCTGGTTTAATAGCAGTTAAGCAGGCTTCTAATGTAGCTAAGCCAGGTTATGGGAAAAATTTCCATGATATAGTCATTTCAATTAAGTTTGAGACAAAGGATTCTTGCTACAAATGAAATTATCTTGGTTAGTAGTTAGTAAAAACTCATTACTCATTACTCATTACTCAATCCTTGAGTTCGATACATAGCATTCTTTTTTAAATTTTATATTGGGTTCTATAGATAGCTGAAGTTTGATGATGCAGATTCTGTTAGAGAGGGAATAATGAAGAATAACCAGATCTTAAGTATTTAAAATCAGCTAGGATTTTTCTGACTTTTGACATTTGCCATCAATAACTTCCGAAGACTTATGGGTTCTATCTCCAAAACTAAATCTCCAGATTCAATGAATCGCACTGTTGGTAATCAACTTCAGGCAATTCCAATCGCTACCGTGATTAGTTTAATTCTTCTAGGGGGAATTGGTTGGCGTTTAAGCCATTTACAATTGGTTCAAGGGGAAATTAATCAACAAAAAGCAGCTAGCAATCATATTCGCCTAGTTCCCAAACCGCCAGTAAGAGGTAATATTTTTGATCGCCACGGAAGACTCCTCGCCAGTAATCGTCAGTCTTATTCGGCTTATCTATGGCCCAAGGCTCAAAAAGAAGTCAATTGGCAGACAAATCGCGATATTATTGCTGAAATACTAGAAATTACCCCCGAAAGCCTGCAAAAAAAGGTTGAAGATGCAGGATACAATTATCCAAGTTTAATTCTGATCGCACGTAACTTAACCCCTGAGCAAATTACGGCTTTGGAAGAATATCAGTCTGAACTTGGAGGAATTGAGATTGACATTGGCAAAGTGAGATACTATCCCCAAGGTAAAGTCGCAGCGCATATTTTAGGTTACACGGGAGAATTAGATCAGGCAGAATTAACGCAAAAAAAGCCTCAGGGCTATCGCCTCGGTGATGTCATGGGCAAAATGGGTATTGAGTCTGCTTATGAAGCTCAGTTACGGGGTGAATGGGGTGGTTTAAAATTGGGGGTTGATGGCGCGGGAAGAATTGTTAGCCTCCTGGGGGAAGAACCCGCAGCAGCAGGAGATGACCTTACTTTAACTATTGATGTCGAAGTACAAAAGGCTGCCGAAGCAGCGTTAGGTACCAATAGAGGAGCCATAGTAGCGCTAGATCCTAATAATGGCGAAGTATTAGCTATGGCGAGCTACCCTAGCTTTGACCCTAATATTTTTTCCAGCAAGATTACGCCCCAAATATGGCAAGAACTTCAAGCTAACGGAAATCCTTTTTTGAATATGGCGTTAAGAGCATTTCCCCCAGCTTCAACTTTTAAAATTGTGACAGCCACCGCAGGGTTAGAATCTGGTAAATATCCTCCCAACACTGTATTAGGCACGTATCCTTATCTTTCTGTGGGCGGCACTAGATTTGGCGAATGGAATAAAAGGGGCTTTGGCAGAATGGGTCATGTCTCTGCTATGGCTTGGAGTAGTAATACTTTCTTTGGTCAAATTGGTCGTGGAGTAGGAGGAAAAGAGTTAATTAAATGGGCGAGATTATATGGTTTTGGTAAACCAACTGGTATTGAGTTGAAGGGAGAAATAGGGGGATTGATTGCCGATGATGCTTGGAAAAGACTCAACTTTCGCAACTGGGGTTGGACTACAGGAGACACCGTAAATATGTCTATCGGTCAGGGTTTTACCAGCGCCACTCCCTTACAGATTGCAGTTATGTTTAGCGCGATCGCTAATAATGGTTATAAGGTGCAACCTCATTTGGTTAAAAGTGATGAGCTGGCAAATAAAAAAGTAAACTTAAATCTTAAGCCAACTACTATCTCTACCATTCAGCAAGGCTTGAGAGCTGTAGTTAACGGCGGCACAGGAACCAAATTAAATTCGCCTCATACCCCCCCAGGTGCAGGAAAAAGCGGTACTGCTGAGGCTCCCCCAGGAGAATCTCATACCTGGTTTGGGGCATATGCTCCCTTTGATCAGCCAGAAATTGTGGTAGTGGCTTTTGCTGAACATTCTGGCGGTGGTGGCGGTTCTGTGGCTGCACCCTTGGCTAGACAGGTGATGGAAGCATATTTTAAATCCAAATAGGGCAACGAAAGCCGTCAATTAATTGATTAACTCCTAAGAAACAAATTAGTCTGCTGAGGCTGGGTAATGGGTAATGGGTAATGGGTAATGGTTTTATTGTTCTGTTTTAGTAGTCAATTCAAACAAGATTTTGGTCGCTCCAACTCTGCGATCTGTCCCGAATATCAAACGGATTTACCTTGGTACGAGAAACAAGCTTCCCATCGTCGAAGACAGGGATATCAACCTCAAACTGAAGTATTATCTGGAAAGTCGGTGCTAGATTAATCTTGTAGTTTAGTGGATTATTCATGGCAAATTTTATTACTCCAAAAGTTTTACAGATTGATGGATTTACAATGCAACCTATTCAAAAATCTGATTTAGATGCTCTGGCGGAAATTTGGGGCGATCCTGAAGTAACTCGTTTTCTACCAAGCCGAGGCGTTCCAATTTCTATAGAAGGAACAGAAAAAGCTCTTGTATCTTTTCTTAAACACTGGAAAGAAAGAAGCTACGGAATTTGGACAATAATAAAAAATACCTCATTGGAGATGGTTGGCTATTGTGGTCTTCGCTATCTTAATGAATTAGATGAAGTTGAGGTTCTTTATGGTTTAGGTAAAACCTACTGGGGAAAAGGAATTGCAACCCAAGCTACGAAAGCATCAATCTTTTATGGTTTTGATATAGTTAATTTAGATAGAGTAATTGGAATGGTCTTACCTGATAATCATGCTTCAAAAAGAGTTCTAGAGAAAGCAGGTTTAAATTACGAAAAACAGCTACATATATTTAATTTAGATGTTTTTTATTATTCAATAGTAAATCGCTTAACATAACCACACTAACTAAATAGCTTTCAACAATTCATTGATTCAGGGTAGTAAAAATTGCTAGCAGCTTTTGTCGGATAGATTAACTGGCGATTGCAAAGCTAGCCTTAGGCATCGCTCATAATTCCAAACGTCAAACCAAAAATAAGCGCGTAATCCACCATTATTAGTAAAGGCGATCGCAAAATATCTTTTAATTTCTTTATAATCGAGATTACCCAAAGGGTACGCTTCACGATCGCACTGCCAGAGAAATCTTAATGATCATTAATGAATTGGAAAAAGTTAAACTACAAACTACTGTTTATGACGATGCGGTAAACATGATCGGTTTTGCTAATAAAAAGCTGACGCAACTGCGCTAAATTTTTACTGACTAAGCTGACGATAATTAATCATGCCAAAAACTAACCAAAAGATAAGTAACCCCGAGGTTAAAATTAACACTGAAACTGAGCCAAACTGATTGA